>JBAQHC010000433.1:0-6866 GCA_049288095.1 Alphaproteobacteria bacterium
CGTGCAAGCCCGAACACCGCAACCGTTTGCCCTTCATATTCGCGAACCGGGATCATCACCTCATCTCAATTTCAATGTCGCAAGCCCCAGAAGCGAGAGGATCGTCGCGATGATCCAGAAGCGGATCACGATGGTCGGCTCCTTCCAGCCCAATTGCTCGAAATGGTGGTGGATCGGCGCCATGCGAAATACACGCTTGCCGGTGAGCTTAAAGCTCGCCACTTGGATCATCACTGAAATCGCTTCGAGAACGAACAAGCCGCCGACAATTGCGAGCACGATTTCATGTTTGATCGCGACCGCAACGGTGCCAAGCGCGCCGCCAAGCGAGAGCGAGCCCGTGTCGCCCATGAAGATCATCGCGGGCGGCGCATTGAACCACAGAAAGCCGAGGCCGGCCCCCAAGAGCGCGCCGCAAAACACCGCAAGCTCGCCGGCACCGAACACGTAGTGAATGGTTAGATAGTCGGCGAATTTGAAATTGCCGACGAGATAAGCAATGAAGCCGAAAGTTGCTGCTGCGATCATGACCGGCATGATCGCTAGGCCGTCCAGCCCGTCGGTCAAATTGACCGCGTTCGATGCCCCGACAATCACGAACACGGCGAAGACGAGATAAACGAAGCCCAGATTGGGGAAGAACTCCTTCTCATTGAAAAACGGCATCGCGAGCGAGGTGCCTGAGCAATTGTCGCCCGTCAACGGCAGGTTCCAAGGGCAGCCGCCGGTCACGATCGATATCCAGATGACGGCGATGAGCGCGATGACAAGCGTCAACGCCAACTTCATCTTGCTCGATACGCCGGCCGAGGAGCGCTTCGTCACTTTAAGATAATCGTCGTAGAAGCCGACAGCACCGAAGCCGACCGTGACAAACAACACGGCCCAGACGAGCTGGTTGGACAAATCGGCCCAGAGCAGCACCGACACGATCGTCGCAATCAAGATCAGAAAGCCGCCCATGGTCGGCGTGCCGACCTTGGTGACGAGATGGCTTTGCGGCCCGTCGGTGCGGATCGGCTGGCCTTTGCCCTGCTTGGTGCGCAGCCACCTGATGAGCGACGGGCCGATGATGAAGGCGATCAACAGCGCCGTCATAATTGCGCCGCCGGTGCGGAATGTTTGATAGCGGAACAGATTGTTGAATTTGAATTGTTCCGCCAGGAACGTGAAAAGCAACAGCAGCACGGCTTATCCCCCGTTTGCGGCGCGCATTGGCCGATCCAATTTTTCGAGCCGCTCGACAATCAGCTTCATACGCGAGCCGAGCGAGCCTTTGATCATCACTGCATCGCCAGCGCGCACGTCCGCGGCGACGATGTCGGCGAGCTCTTTCGAAGTTGCCGCATAGCCGCCGCGATGACGCGACGGCATGACGTCGAAGAGATTCTTCATCATCGGCCCGCAGAGATAGACGGCATCGATGCCGGCTTGTTCGAGCGGATCGACCAGCGCGGCGTGAAGCTCCGCCGACCCACGGCCCAGCTCCAGCATGTCGCCGAGCACGGCGATGCGCCGCGCGGCTTGTGCGCCGAGAAGCGCTAGATTGGCGATCGCCGGGCGCATGGAAGCGGGGTTGGCGTTGTAGCTTTCATCGATCAGCGTGAAGCTGCCGCTGCCCAGCGAAATTTGGCGGCGCGCGCCACGGCCCGGCGGCGGTTTCAAGCTGTTAAGCGCCCGCGCGGCAGACGCTAGGTCAGCGCCAAGGGCGAACACGCCCGCCAGCACGGCGAGCGAGTTGCGTGCGACATGGCGGCCGGGCGATGCGAGATGATATTCAACGTCGGTGCCGCATATCCGTGCACGGATGTTCGAACCGTCCGGCCCCAAATCGATGGCGAGGAGACGCGCATCGGCGGTTTGGTTCTCACCAAAGGTGATGATGCGCGCGCCGGCCTCGCGCGCGCGCATCGAGAGGCGCGGGAAATGCGGATTGTCGAGATTGAGAATCGCTGCACCGCCCGGCACGAGCCCAGCGAAGATTTCCGCCTTGGCTTCGGCAATTTCCTCGACCGAGTCGAAATACTGCAAATGCACCGGCTCAACCGTGGTGATGATCGCCGCGTGCGGCTGTACAAGGCGCGAGAGCGGCGTGATCTCGCCCGAATGATTCATACCGATCTCGAACACGCCGAATTTCGTGTCGGCGGGCATGCGCGCGAGCGTCAGCGGCACGCCCCACATATTGTTGTAGGAGGCTTCGGAGGCGTGCGTTGCGCCTGAAGCGCCGAGCGCGGTACGCAGCGCTTCCTTGGTGCCGGTCTTGCCAACGCTGCCGGTGACGGCGATGCGTTTTGCCGCCGATCGATCGCGCGCGGCGGCGCCGAGACGCTCAAGACCTTTAAGCGAGTCATCGGCGAATATGAACGTGCCCTTTGCGCCTTCGATCGCGTGATCGACAAGCGCAGCGCTCGCGCCTTGACCTAAAGCTTGCGCCGCAAACTCATGGCCGTCGCGCGCTTCACCTCTGATCGCGACAAAAAGATCGCCGGGCTTTAGTGTGCGCGTGTCGATGGAAACACCGGTCGCGATGAAATTCGCGGCCGCGTTCTCAGGCTCAAAGCGCGCACCGGTCGCCAGAATCTCTGCGCCGGTCCAAAGCGGCTTAGTCATGTCCCTCGTCCCCGCTTTGCAATTGCCGCACGCGCAACATCCGCGTCATCGAACGGCAAGGTAACTTTGCCGACGATCTGCCCGGTCTCGTGACCCTTGCCAGCGATCACCAGACTATCGCCCGGTTCAAGCGCGTTGACGGCCGCAGCAATCGCCTTCGCGCGGTCGCCGATCTCCTCGACATTCGTGCCGTCCGGCACGCCTTCCAAAATCTCGCGGCGGATTTCAGCGGGCACTTCGCTGCGCGGATTGTCGTCGGTGATGATCGTGTGATCGGCGAGCGCAGCCGCGAGCATGCCCATGAGTGGGCGCTTGCCTGCGTCCCGATCGCCACCGCAACCGACGACCACATGCAAGCGATGCTTCGTATGAGGACGAAGCGCTTCAAGCACCGTGCGCAAAGCATCCGGCGTATGCGCGTAGTCAACATAAACCGAAGCGGTTTGATCGCCCGCGCCACCCTCTGCGAGGGCATCGCCGACCCATTGCATGCGGCCCGGCACAGTTGTGAGCTTTGCGAGCGCTGCCACCACCCGATCGGGCGCACCGCCACACGCAATCACAAGGCCAGCAGAAAGCAGAGCATTAGACGCTTGAAATGCGCCGGCGAGCGGCAACGCCACATCATAACGCGAGTCAAGCACTTCCACGGTCAATTGCTGGCCTTTTGCGTGAAGCGCGGCATCGATCAAACGGATCTCTCTGCCGCTGCGGCCTACGCGCCAAACTTTGCGCCCGGCTTTCTGGGCGGCATCGGCGACGCGCGCGCCGTAAAGCGCATCGACATTGACGATAGCAATGCCTTCCGGCGGCAACACTTCGGTGAACAGGCGAAGCTTCGCCGCAAAGTAAGCTTCTTCCGTGCCGTGATAATCGAGATGATCGCGCGTCAAGTTGGTGAACGCAGCGGCTTTGATGCGCACGCCATCCAAGCGGAATTGATCAAGCCCATGGCTCGATGCTTCGAACGCCACATGATCGAAGCCCTCACCGGCCAGACGATCGAGCAAGCGGTGCAGCGCGACGGGATCGGGCGTTGTTAGCGGCGCGCCTTCATCGAGCCTGTTGCCATCGGGACCGATCGCGCCGAGCGTGCCCAAGTTCGCTGCCTTAAAGCCCAGCTCGCTCCAAATCTGCCGAGCGAATGTCGCAACGCTGGTTTTGCCGTTCGTTCCGGTGACGGCGGCGATGTACTCCGGCTGATGCTCGAAGAACCGCGCGGCCATCAGCGCAAGCGCGCGGCGCGGATTAGCATCGTGGATGATCGGCACGGCCGCCTTCGCCATCACCTTGTTGTCGGCGAGGATTGCGGCGGCGCCTTTGGCGATGGCATCGGGAATGAACTTCGCGCCGTCCGCTTTTGTGCCCGACAAGGCAGCAAACAAATAGCCAGGCCGGACCTCCCGGCTGTCGGCCGTGAGCCCGCGAATAGCCAGGTCCGCTGCGCCAATCGGCAGCATGCGTCCCGCGAGCAATTCCTTCAGCAACATTTCAACCATCACCCACGCCAGCCGGGTTCACAGTCGTTTATTCTGCACCTCTTCGGCTTCGACTTGTTGGCTCTCCGGCGGCATTCCTAGTATCGGCGCAATCCTGCGAATAATGAGGCCCGAAAGTGGCGCGGCGGTGGCGCCCCCGGTCGGCACTTGATAGCTGTTGCCCGGCACCATGACCGGATCGTCCAGCATTACCAGCACTAAATAGCGCGGCGCATCGGACGGAAATATAGAGACGAACGAGGCAACGCGCTGGTTTTCGGCATAGCCGCCTTTGCTTAAGAGCTTGTTCGCCGTGCCGGTCTTGCCGCCGACGTCATAGCCGGGAATGTTGGCCGATTTGCCGGTGCCATCCTCGACATTGGCGCGAAACAGTCCGCGAATGAGGTCGCAAGTATGCGCGCTTACGACCTCCCGGCGATCGATCAGCACGTTGTCGGCACGTTTAATCAAAGTTGGTGCAATGTAGTCGCCGCCGTTGACGAGCGCGGCGATGCCGGTTGCGAGCTGCACCGGCGAAACAGCAACGCCGTAGCCATAGGCCATGGTCGCTGTTTCAACTTGCCCCCATTGGTTCTGCAAGATCGGCGGCGCAACTTCCGGCAGCTCGATCGGCGACGGCGCAAGGATTCCGAACTTCTGAAAATATTCGCGCTGCTTGCCGGGGCCGAACCTCAGCGCCATTTCGGCGGCGCCGATATTTGACGATTTGAGGAAGACCTGGGTTGCGGTGAGCCACTTGTTCTCGGCGTGAAAGTCATGGATCAGCCGCCCGCCGACCTTGATCGGATGCGTTGCATCGAAGCTGTCGCCGAGCTTGAGCGTGCCAGTTTCGAAGCCGATGGCGAACGTGAAGGACTTGAACGTCGAGCCCATCTCATAGAGCGATGAGGTCGCGCGGTTCTTCATCGAGTCATCGTTCTTGTTCGGCCGATGATTGGGATCGAAATCCGGCAGCGAAACGAGCGAGAGGACTTCGCCGTTCGTCACGTCCATAACGATGCCGATGCCACCGCCCGCGCCATAGCTCGCCATGCCGTCATGAATGACATCGCGCACGGCGAACTGAATTTGCGTATCGACCGAGAGCTGAAGCGGCGCGCCCGATGGCCCGCGCGAGCGCAAGAGATCATCGCGCGCCAGCTCCATGCCGGCGATACCTTTGTTGTCGACATTGACGTAGCCAAGCACGTGGCTGAAGAGCGAGCCCTGCGGATAGGCGCGCTGCGGCGCATGCGCATAGACGACGCCCGGAATGCCGAGCGAATGAACGGCATCGGCCTCGCGCGGGGTCGCATCGCGCATCACGTAGGCAAAGGTTTTGCCGCTGGTGAAACGCTTCTTCAGCACTTTCGCATCGAGCTTGCTCGGGAGTGCGCTGGCCAGTGCTTTTGCCGTGGCGCTCTTGTCGGTCAGAATGTCGGGATTGAGCGAGATGTCGTAGAGTGTGAGATCGCGCGCGAGCAGCTCGCCATTGCGGTCGACGATGTCAGCCCGCTCGGCCCTCAAACCCGATTGGACGGCGTGCTCTTTCGCTTCGGGCGGATCAAGGCAAAGGTCGAAGAGGCGCCAGCCGACGGCGCCGAACGCAACGAGAAAAACCGCCGCTAGAATCGCAAGCCGCGAGCGCCCGCTTTCAACGGCATCCGAGCGCGGCCTCGCCTCGGCTGCCCCCGCCGAAGCGCGCCAGAGATCGCTTACATCGCTCGATTGAGGATGATCACTCTCCGACGATTGCGGCACAGGCGGACGATCATTCATGACCAACCATGAATCGCATCACAGCGCCGGATGGCGCGCCTCACGCGCACTGGGCCTCAGCTCGACCATCGACAAAAGCTCGTCGATCTGATCGTCGGTGGCCGGCGTGAGGCGCATCGGAATCTTGGCAAGCGCAAGCATTTGCGTCGGCTCGGTGGGGCGCATTGCCGGCAAATGCTCGGCAACCAAGCGCTTCAAATTGTCCGGCGCCGTGCGGTTCGCCCATTCGGCTTGCAGCATATTGATGTCGGCATTGGCGTGCTCGATGTTCTTGGCGAGCTCGGCCTTTTGTTTCTGCAGCGCCTGTGTCTCAAGCTTCACGTGATAGAGGCCGAACACGAGGCCCGCCACGAGCGCGATATAGGACATCGAAACGAGGCGTATCATCATCTGGCCTTCTCCACGATTCCAAGGCGGGCAAGATCGAGCGGCAGGCTTGGCGCGCTCGTACGCTCGGCCACGCGCAGTTTTGCCGATCGCGCGCGCGGGTTACTTTGAACTTCGGCCTCCGACGGCGTGATCGGCCGCTTCGTCAGCACACGAAAGGATTGTTCGATGGAGGCACCGGCTGCGGGGGGCAAATGACGCGAAGGCGCGCTCTGAGGCTTGCCGCGCTCGGACAAGAACAGTTTCACGATGCGATCTTCGAGCGAGTGAAACGACACAACCGCAAGCCTTCCCGCCTCCTTAAGCAACCGCTCGGCCGCGGACAATCCGAGCGCAAGTTCCTTGAGTTCATCGTTTAGCGCGATTCTCAGAGCCTGGAACGTACGTGTGGCCGGATGAATGCGTTCTCCAGGCTTTCCTCGCGCCGCGCGCGCGACAATGCCGGCAAGCTCAATCGTGCGCGTGATTCGCTTTTCTTTGCGCGCTTCCACAATGGCGTGGGCGATTCGCCTTGCCTGCCGCTCCTCGCCGTATTCGCGAATGAGCGATTCGAGCGTGCGCTCCTCCGCTTCATTGACGAGATCGGCAGCGGTCGGGCCTTCGCGGCTC
>JBAQHC010000434.1:0-10932 GCA_049288095.1 Alphaproteobacteria bacterium
CTTACCGGGCGCGCGTGCCGACCGCTGCATCCCAATGCAGAGGCTTGTCGGATTTTGGCAGTGGCGCATCGCCCGGGCCGATCGTAACGCCAAATTTCCAATCCGCCGGACAAATCGCGACGTAGCGCGCATAACCGCCGGTGCCGCCCTTGAGCTTGGGATAACCGATCGCGACGAGGCATCCTATCTCCGGCACTTGATCGAGATTGGCGACGCCCTCAGCCTGCGTATAACCATTGTGCATGAGCCACGCTTCGCCTTCGAGCGTCGGCGTCGTATCGGTGTCGAGCGGCTCATGGCCATGCATCAAAATGTGCCGCTGCAGGTGCAGGAATTCGAGTGCGGCAAGGCTGACGCCGGGAAACACGGTTTCGCTCGCAAGTTTGGGATCGGGCCAGCGCTTAGACCAATCCGAGCGCACGAACACAACCGAGCCTTCAGGGATTTTGCCGTTGCGTTCTTCCCACGCTTCGATGTCTTTCACTTGCAGATGATAGCCGGGCTTTTTCTTGAGCTTGTCGACAATCGAGATCACGACAAGGGGTCGCAACGCATACGTCGCCGGCAATTCGTCGATCGATGGATATTCCGGCGCCCAATGCGCCGGCGGATCGAGCTGCGTACCCAACTGATCCGTAGACAAATCATAATGGGTCGCCTCGAAGCCATCGTCCTTGTAAGTGTAGGGCTTGCCGGTTTCAGGGTTGATGGTTGGTCCAAACTTGGACGGGCCGAAGCCGTGCCACACCGGAATGTTCGGCGCGATCGTGTGTGTGAGATCGACATATTTGGCGTGCGCGAAATAATCGTCATACGCCTTCCACAGCGGCGGCGCATCGGCGGCGCGGGCCAGGGATGCGAACACACTCGCGAATGCCAGCGCGACGAACATGCGTACCATCGTGTTATCTCCGAACCTATCAAGCCATCCTCCCCTTGCGGGAGGGTCGAAAAATCGGGACATCCGCGCAAGCGGAAGGAACGATTTTTCGGGGAGGGGTTAGCGGCGCCCGAAATAATCCCTCCCCGAAATAATCCCTCCCCGAAATTTTGCTCGCAAGGCTCGAAAAATTTCGACCCTCCCGCAAGGGGAGGGTTGGTTTTGTCGACGTCCGAAAAAACCTCGCCCTCTCCCGTCGCGAAGCGGGAGAGGGCAGTGATTCAAGGGGAGCAGCACTGCCAATATATGGGCCGCCGCTATTAGACGCGTTGCGTCGCCCCTAGCGCCCCTAAGACCTGCCTGCAGGAAGGCCCCTCGGGGATCTCGTCAAAATCAAAAGCCGGATTCGACCTTCTCAAAGTCCGCTTTCACATCAATGCCGACCGCATTCACGGCCGCGACGATGACGGCCGCGATGAATCCGGCAATCAACGCGTATTCGATCGCGGTTGCGCCGCGCTCGCACACGATGAATCGTGACAGCCAATTGCCCATGTCACACTCCACTCAGCCCATCACACTTACAAAGCCCTCAAAGGAGACTTTGCAGGTGCGCCACTAAAGGTATGTCGGCGGGCGGCATGGGCAGCGCGCGCATCTCTTGCGGGCGAACCCATTTCATCTCCTGCCCCTCGCGGGAGCGCGGGATGCCGGCCCATTTCCGGCACACATAAAGCGGCATCAGGAGATGAAACTCAGGGTAGGAATGGCTTGCGAATGTGAAAGGCGCCAAACACTCCGCCTTCACTTCGATGCCAAGCTCTTCCCTCAGCTCACGGATGAGCGCCGCTTCCGGCGTCTCGCCCGCCTCCATCTTGCCGCCCGGAAACTCCCAAAGCCCGGCCATCGATTTGCCTTCCGGCCGTCTGGTCATGAGGATGCGCCCATCCTCATCGATGAGCGCAACGGCCACGACCAAAACGACACGCGCCTTGGTAGCTTCTTGAGGCGAAGGATCGGGCATAGCTCTCAATGTCTCGTTGCGATGGCGAGGGAGATTTAGCGCGAAGTTTACGCTGTCAATTCGTCGAATTGAATTCAAACGTCTCGCATCGCCTCTCCCTTGATGGGAGAGGTCGGATCGCTCGGCGCGCAGCGCCTTAGCGATCCGGGTGAGGGTGTGGCCACGAGCGAAAAGTCTTTGATTCAACCCCTCACCTTAACCCACTCCCACAAGGGGAGAGGGGATTCTCTCAGCGCTTTTCGCGATCGGCTTTGAGAGTTGCAAGTGTCGACACGAGATTGTCCCCGTCGGGATAATCGAAATTGACGAACTGAAATTGGCCCTGCGTGATTACGAGCTCGTCGACGACATCCGGCTTGTCGGATTTCTTCCCTGACGTAATGCTGTAAACATCGACCCGCAACGTGTTGCCTTTCCATCGCGCAGCGCCAACGACATAGCGATCGGCCGGTGTGTCTTGCGAATTTATAAACGGATCGAAATCGAGGCCGACAATATCGTCGCTCACTTTAGCCTGGGCGGCGTTGTCTTCCGTCAAGGCGGCGGCCAGCTTGGCATCGAAATAGGCGCTCTTCTCCTTAAGAGCTATCATCCACGGCGCGCCGACCTTTTCGGCACGCGCGCTCGGGGCGTACCAATCATAAAAATCCTGCACGAACTTCTGACCCGGCGCCAACACAAAGGGTGGGCCCGCCGGATCGGCCTGCGCGGACGCGAGAGGAAATAACGTAATCAGGACTGCGATGACTGACCAATGAAGTCGCATGAGGTCCTCGTTCTTGATCCCCTCTCCCCTTGTGGGAGAGGGCTAGGGTGAGGGGTTGAATCAAAGACTCGCTCGCTGCCCCACCCTCACCCGGATCGTTAGGGCGCTTTGCGCCAAGCGATCCGACCTCTCCCATCAAGGGAGAGGCGATTAGAAACGTCAACTCCGATAGTCGGCGTTGATGGAGATGTAGCCGTGCGTGAAATCGCAGGTCCAAATCTCGGCCTCGCCCTTACCGATTCCGAGATCGACCTCGATGTCGATCTCCTGGCCTTCCATATATTCGGTAAGCGCTTTTTCATTATGGCGCGGATCAACGCCGCCTTTTGAGGCCACCGGCAAATCGCCGAACTTGATCACAAGCTTGTCGCGGTCGGCTTTCTCACCGGACTTGCCGACCGCCATCACCACGCGGCCCCAATTGGCGTCCTCGCCCGCAATTGCCGTCTTCACCAGCGGCGAATTGCCGATGGCGAATGCAACCGTGCGTGCCGCTTTGGCGCTTTCCGCGCCTGTCACATGCACGCGAATGAATTTGGAGGCGCCCTCGCCGTCGCGCACGACTTGGCGTGCAAGATCGGCGCACACTTGCTCAAGCTTGTCGCGGAAATCGGCGAGTCGCGCATCACCTGCGCGGGAAATCGCCGGATGCTCGGCCTTACCGCTCGCGAACAGGAGCACCGTGTCGCTCGTCGATGTGTCGCCGTCGACGGTAATGATGTTGAACGTATCGCGCACTGTCAGCACAAGGAGCGTTTGCAAGATCGGCGATGGAATCGCCGCATCGGTGAAGATGAAGGACAGCATCGTCGCCATGTCTGGGGCGATCATGCCCGAGCCTTTGGCGATGCCGTTGATCGTGACCGGCACACCATCGATCATCGCCGTGGCCGTCGCGGCCTTCGGAAACGTGTCCGTGGTCATGATCGCACGCGCGGCAGCATCAAAGCCGGCCTCGCCCGCATGCTCAATCATTTTCTCGAAATGTCGTGTAAGCGCCACTGGCTGAAACGGTTGGCCGATCACTCCGGTCGATGCCTGAAAGATGTCGCGGCGGCGGCAGCTCAAGAGGTCGGCGAGCGCCGCGCCCACCGCCTTCACCGCATCGACACCGGCCCTTCCGGTGAACGCGTTCGAATTGCCGGCGTTGATGATGAGCGCGCGCGCCGCTGCATCGCCCTTGCCCTCAAGATTGGCGCGGCACCAATCGACCGGCGCGGAAGCCATGCTCGAACGTGTGAACACGCCTGCAACGCTGGTGCCTTCATCGAACAGCGCAAGCAGTAGATCATCGCGCCCTTTGTATTTTTGGCCGGAGGCGATGGTGGCGATCTTGATGCCCGGGATCGGCGGCAATTCCGGCAGGCTCTTCGGCGCGAGCGGCGAGCGTGGATAACGCGAGTTCGAAAGCGCGCTGACACGCTCATTCACTTCGTGCGTGCGCTTCGGCCATAGCGGCAAACCGGGACTCGGCTTTTCTGCCTTCGCCTCGGTCTTGGCCGGCGCTGCCTTTGCCACCGACCTCGCCTTGGTTTTGCTCGCAGGCTTCTGGGGCTTGGCGGGAGCTTTGGTCTCACTGGTCTTGCCGCCAATCGAATGGCGCAGGAACGAAGACTTGAGCGCCGCGCGCAAAGGATCGAACACGCCCGATGGCTGGATTTGTTTAGCCTTTTCGCTCCGCGATGCTTTGGCCATTTCGCTTCTGCCCTTGTCGTGCCGACCTCAAGTGGGCCCAATGCGCCTTCTAGCAGAATTATTTCATCGCGCACGATGTTTTGCGCCTCGCGCGAAAGCAAATGGCCCGGACGAAGCCGGGCCATTTTGGTCTTCAATCGACTCGGAAGACTAGGGGTTACCCGTTGCCGGAGCGCTCGATGCGGGCGGCGGCGAGGCGGGCGCGGCCGGCGGCGCAGCCGAGCCCGATGCGGGCGCAGCTTGCGGCGGTGCGATATTCGCCCAGGGATCCATGCGTTCGACCTTTGCAGCGTTGCGCGTCTCGGTCAGCTTCTGGCGGATCATCTGATCCGTCAGCAAGCCGCGGATTTGTGCCTCAGCTTGCTCGAAGGTCGGTGCTTGGGTTTGGCGCTTGTCGAGCACTTTGAGGATATCCCATCCCGGCGTGCTGGTGTTGCCTTTGCCGCAACCCATGCTCAATGCGAATGGCGCAGAGACCTGTCCTGGATTAAGCGCAAAAGCGGTGTCGCCGATCTCCTTCGGCACGCGATCGCGCGTGAAATATCCGAGATCGCCGCCATGTTGCGCCGATTGTGAATCAACCGACATCTCGCTCGCGACAGCCTCGAAGGTTTCGCCATCGCTGACGCGCTGTGCGGCAAGCTTGATGCCCGTCTCGTCGCACATGAGGATGTGACGCGCGCGAATTTCCGTCTGCGGCTGAAACTGAGCGACGTCCTGCTGATAGACATCGCGCACCTGCGCATCGGTGATCGCCTTGGTCGCCTGCTGCTTGAGATAAGCGGTCTGCAGAACGTCCTCACGTGCCTGATCGATCTGCTTCTTGATGTCGGCATCCTTATCAAGGCCGGCCTTGATCGCAGCGTTGACCGCGGCACGGCGCTGGATCAACTGCTCCATCAGCGCGGGCATCAGCACATTGTCGGGCAGGCCTTGATATTGCGCCGGCAACTGGGCTTTCGCTGCGTTGAGGTCGCTTTGCCGAATCTCCGAGCCATCGACCTTGGCCAACACCTTGTTATCTGCGCCTGACGCGGCGCCGCCGCCCTCCTTCTTGCCGCAGGAGGCAAGCAAGGCGCAGCCGATGATGAGCGCTGCAGCCATCCCGGCGACCGGCATGAGACCATGCCGCTCAAGTTTTCGTGACATGTATGATCCTTTAAGCTCCTACCCGGCGCCCCAGGCGTTGGTTTGACAAGGCCACCCCCGGCCCTTATCTCAAGCCGACCTCGAAACCATATGCTTTACGAGGCGCCCTTAGTTAGGCTTGACCGGGCGCTAAGGCAAGGACCGCATTATGCTTAATGGGATAGCGCGCCGCATCTTCGGCTCCCAGAACGACCGTCGGCTCAAGCCGATGTTCAAGCGGGTCGAGGCGATCAACGCGCTGGAGCCCCAGTTCGAGGCCCTCACCGACGAGGAGCTCCGGGAGCAGACTCAGAAGTTCCGGAACCGGCTGGCTGCGGGTGAGACGCTCGACGATCTCCTCAACGAGGCCTTCGCGGTTGTGCGCGAGGCAGCCAAGCGCACCCTCGGTCAGCGCCATTTCGATGTGCAGCTTGTCGGCGGCATGGTTTTGCACTCGGGCGGCATCTCCGAGATGAAGACCGGTGAAGGTAAGACGCTGGTCGCAACCCTCCCCGTCTATCTCAATGCGCTCGCCGGTAAGGGCGTACACGTCGTGACGGTCAACGACTATCTCGCCAAGCGCGACTCCGAATGGATGGGGCAGGTCTACCGCTTCCTCGGCCTCTCGGTCGGTACGATCCTGCACGAACTGAACGACGAACAGCGCCACGCGGCTTATGCGGCCGACGTGACCTACGGCACGAATAACGAGCTCGGCTTCGATTACTTGCGCGACAATATGAAATACAGCCTCGATGCCATGGTGCAGCGAGGCCACAATTACGCGATCGTCGACGAGGTTGATTCGATCCTGATCGACGAGGCGCGCACGCCCCTCATCATCTCGGGGCCGACAACGGACGAGTCCGAGCTTTACAAGATGCTCGATGACTTCATTCCTAAGCTCGTGCCGCCGAAAAAAGCGAATCTGGGCAAAGACGCGAGCGAGGAAGATAAGGGCGACTACGACCTCGACGAGAAGCAGCGCCAAGTCAACCTGACCGAGGCCGGCAACGAGCACATTGAGTCACTCTTGCGCGAGGCGGGCTTGCTCAAGGGCGACAGCCTTTATGACGTCGAGAACGTGACGCTCGTCCATCACGTCAATCAGGCCTTGAGGGCGCACAAGCTGTTCCAGCGCGACAAGGACTACATCGTCAAAGACGGCAAGGTCGTCATCATCGACGAGTTCACGGGCCGTATGATGGAAGGCCGCCGCTACTCGGAAGGCCTGCACCAGGCGCTCGAAGCCAAGGAGCACGTCTTTATCCAGCCGGAGAATGTGACGCTCGCTTCGATCACGTTCCAGAACTACTTCCGCCTCTACAACAAGCTCGCCGGCATGACCGGTACGGCGGCAACTGAAGCGCCTGAATTCGCCGACATCTACAAGCTCGAAGTCTTCGAGATCCCGACTAATGTGCCGGTTGCGCGTATCGATGCGGATGATGAGATCTACCGGACGATCGAAGAAAAATACAAGGCGATCATCGATCTCATCGAAGAAGCTCATGAGCGCGGCCAACCATTGCTCGTCGGCACGACTTCGATCGAGAAGTCCGAAGAACTCTCCGAGCGTTTGAAGAAGCGCAAGATCACTCACAAGGTGCTCAACGCGCGCTATCACGAGCAGGAAGCGCATATCGTCGCGCAAGCCGGGCGCCTTGGCGCGGTGACGATCGCAACCAACATGGCCGGCCGCGGCACCGATATTCAGCTGGGCGGCAATTTCCAATTTCGGGTGCTAGACGAACTCGGGCCCGATGCGACGCCTGCAACGCACGGGCCGCAGATCGAAAAGATCAAGGCGGAAGTCGAAGCCGAGAAGAGGAAGGTGCTGGAAGCCGGCGGCCTTTACGTCGTCGGCACCGAGCGCCATGAGAGCCGGCGCATCGACAATCAGTTGCGCGGCCGCGGCGGGCGCCAGGGCGACCCGGGCAATTCGAAATTTTTCCTGTCGATCCAAGACGACTTGATGCGCATCTTCGGCTCCGACCGGATGGACGGCATGATGTTGCGGCTCGGCCTTCAGGAAGGCGAAGCGATCGTTCATCCCTGGCTTAACAAGGCGCTCGAAACCGCGCAGAAGAAGGTCGAGGCGCGCAACTTCGACATCCGCAAGAAC
Organism: Alphaproteobacteria bacterium; assembly: GCA_049288095.1. Lineage (GTDB taxonomy): Bacteria > Pseudomonadota > Alphaproteobacteria > CAWBKL01 > CAWBKL01 > CAWBKL01. The sequence goes on from JBAQHC010000434.1 coordinate 7,619, forward strand.
TTGCTCAAATACGACGACGTGATCAACGATCAGCGCAAGGCGATCTTCGAGCAGCGCCTCGATATCATGCACGCCGAGGATCTTGCCGACACTATCGCCGACATGCGCCACGAGGTGATCGAGACTCTCGTCAAGCACCACATCCCCGAGCGTGCTTATGCCGAGCAGTGGGATTCTGTGGGCCTGCGCGAAGAAGCGCGCGTCATTTTCGGGATCGATCTGCCGGTCGAGGATTGGGCTAAGGAAGAAGGCATCGCTGAAGAAGAGATCAAGAAGCGCTTGACCGATGCGATCGATGCGCGCGCGAGCGCACGCGCGGCCAATATCGGGCCGGAGGTCATGCGCCAGGTCGAGAAGGGCATTCTGCTCCAGACACTCGATCACAATTGGCGCGAGCACATCGTCATGCTCGATCACTTGCGCCAAGTCGTGGGCTTGAGGGGTTATGCGCAGCGCGATCCGCTGAACGAATTCAAGACCGAGGCTTTCGCTTTGTTCGAGAGCTTGCTCGAGCGCATCGGTACCGAGACGACGCGCACGCTGATGAACATCGAAGTGCGCCCGGTTGAAGAGGCGCCGCCCGAATTGCCACCGATGCAGGCGCACAAGATCGATCCCTTGACCGGCCGAGACGAGATGTCGGACGAGCCGGACCGGCGCTCGCCACGCTCAACGCGGCCCGCTGCCGTCGTTGACCGGAAGAACCCGGCAACTTGGGGCAAGACGCCACGCAACTCGCCCTGCCCGTGCGGCTCAGGTAAGAAATACAAGCACTGCCACGGTGCCGTCAGCGCAACCGCTTGACGACGCTCAACGCAGTCCAAGGCCGAAGCATCGGCCATCACAGCTCAATTTGAATGGCGCTAGTTCTTCTTTGGTGCTGCCGCTACGGAACCGGAGGATGAGGTACTCAATCCAAGGATCGACTTCACGAGGTCGCCCGGGAGTTGAAGGACCGCCAGCACTTGGCTCTGATCATCGGATTCGTATTTCGTCAGCATTCCATGATCGAACGTCAGACTGACATCCAGCTTGGCTAGCCCCCGCTTCTTGAATGGAATGAAAAACGCACGATCGGGATCGGGATACGCTAGGACGAAATCACGCTCGATCGTGTTGGGCTCGCCTTTTGATATTGTGAAATTGAATTTGAAGCGACTTGCAATTGCCGGACGATACCAAACGCCTTTGGTCGCGCCTGTCGGCGCCTCGTATTGCTCGAGTGGATGAGGCCGCGCGAGTTTCGATTGTACGTCTTCGTCCAACGTCTTCGATTGTAAATCTTCGCCCAACGTCACGGACTTCCTGATCTTTATCGTGATTTCTGGCTCGCTTCCCTCGACTGGCAAGTTGCTCTGAATTCTTGCTTGTTCCGTTTCTTGGTCGACAGCCGGATCAAATTGATAAGTCAGGTCAAAGTCTTTCGGACACCCACCTGTGGGCACCTCTCCTTGGCGACCTGCTACGGCCTTGCTAGCTACCGCAAGTGCGGGGCTAAGAACTTTGGCTGCCAATTCTAGTGGCGCCCCAATGAGGGCCGCTGTTTCGCCTGCGCTTTCTGAATTGATAGACCTAAGCAACCCTGACGCGTCGGTTTCAATCGTCAACTTGTCGTGCGTAAAGTCGTGACGGCTATATTGAATGACGTAACGGCTTGGTTCAGGCAGAAAAGTCGCCGGATCCACCGAGACGGAAAGCTCGCACTTCTTGAGAGAGATCTTGAGGGGATAGTAGGCTCGCGGCAAAGCGTAGTAAGCGATGACCTGTGCTGTGGGATGAGTCTTGTCTGGGAAGTTGGTCGTCTCGATGAGGTCCGAACAACCGACAAGCACTAGCGCAGCAAACGCAGCGCCTGTGACTTTCAACATTTCCCCTTCGCGGATTTTTCACCCGCGCCCCCACACTGCACGCCAGCAAAAGACATTTCGTCTTTCTTTTGACTATTGCACATGGGTCCGCGCTTAACAATATTCGGTCATGCCGTCGATGCAAATCGGCAATTTGTTGTCTGCGGCCCGCCTCTACCCAGTGCGAGCGATGAGTTGTGAGTAGCAACAATTAGGCGCCTTGGGGCAACGCTGCAGAGCGCAAGCTGCGCGCCCTATTTTGCAAGAACCATTAAAGAGCAGCCGCCGAGCAGCTTGTCCTCGAGCCCCTGCGAGATCCCGAACAGGAGCTGACGCGGCAGGCGCGCGAGCTTCGCCTTCCACGTCCGGCTAGGCAGACCGAAAAAGGTCGTGGTGTAGAAATAGTCGAGCACTTCATATCCGCAATCTTTAAGCGTCGCCATCGCGGTCTCGCGAGTGAAGTAATGCAGGTGGCCGATCATGCGCCGCCGGGATGTGATCATGGATGAGCGCAGCACCGACAGAACGGAGATGTCGAGCGGAATGTGGAAGACCTTGTAGGTCGCCTTGTTCTTCAGCGCCTTGACGAATCCCATGTAATCCTCGACATGCTCGAACACATCTATGCAAAGCAGGCAGTCATAAACATCGGCTTCATCGAAGATGCTCCTGAGATAATAGTGAAGCCTCGGCGCGGCCTTCGTCTTGCACCGTTCAAATGCCTGCGGCGAGACCTCGTAACCGACGAAATCCGCGCTCGTATAGACATCGGAGAGCTGCTTCAAAATTTCGCCCGCGCCGCAACCGACCTCGCAGAACCGGCTAGGTGTGAGATTGTTTCTGTTCAAGAGCTTTATGATTTGCTTCGCCTTCCACGGCGATTCGGTCTCGTGCCAGGTTTCGTTATGCGCGAGATAAGTGCCGTCCGCATAGATTTCCCCAACTGCCGTGGAGGCCGAAGCCGTGAGATCGGGGCTGTTGGTCATTGTGGGAAGCGGTCCGCAGTAAGCCGCGAGGGGAGCGATGGAGCCTGAAATCTGCTGAAATCATACTGCAAAGCCGAGGAGCCAAAAACATCGATCTTTCAATTCGCACATCAATACTCGGCCTGTTGCGCCGTCGACCGTATCTCTAGGAGGCGTGGCGACAGGAGCGGAACGATTCCGGCAAAACCGACCGCAACGCCGATCATCACGGTGTTTTGCGTGCCAATTGCGCTCGCGATAAAGCCGGCCCCAACTGCGGCGATCGGCAGAAACGCACCGCCCACAGCCTGAAACAACGCGTTGGCTCGCGCCATCTCGTTCTCAGCTACGGTGCTCTGGCGCAGGCTTGTGACCAGTATCGAGAACGAGACGAGACAGCCATCGCCGAACAACTGATGGCCGACGAGAAGCGGAATTGTGAACGGGCCGCCGACTGCGCCGAGCAGCAACATGACATTGCCGACTTGGGCGAGCGCAAAGC
>JBAQHC010000435.1:0-7441 GCA_049288095.1 Alphaproteobacteria bacterium
CGTCCGGCCAAGGCAAGAGCGTGATGACCGCCGACGCCGCGGCGACCGTGCCGGTTCAGGGCTTCGCCGGCGCCGACAAGCAAGGTGGCGCAGCGCCCAACGTCAAAAGCGACTGGAAGCCAAGCTCCGACAAGGCGCCGGTGGCCACTAAAACCAGCGAATCCAAAAATATTGGCGTTGCGGACAACACACTCGCCAGCGTGAAAAATACCAACACGATGGTGGCAGATAACAACCCGCTCAATGTCATTTCATACGGCTCCACCAGCGCGCCGATCACGATCATCGAGTATGGGTCGCTCGCGTGCCCGCACTGCGCCGAATTCGACGCGGTCGAACTGCCCAAGCTCAAAGCCGCTTACATCGACAAAGGCTTGGTGCGGCTGATCTTCCGTCCGTATGAACTGCCGCAGTTCAACGGCATCGATGCTTATGCCACGCTTCTCGCGCTCTGCCTTCAACCGGAGCGGCGCACCGCGATGATCGAGATGCTTTATCGCCAGCAGATGGACTGGGTGCCCTACAACACGCCGCCCGCGCAAATGAAGGACAAGCTGTTTACGAGCCTTAAGGGCTATGGCCGCAATGCCGGGCTTTCGGACGCGACAGTCGATCAGTGCCTATCGAATCAGGCGAACCAGAATTGGCTCGGTGCGGTTGTTGCCCAGGGCGATAAGGATGGCGTCGATGGAACGCCTAAGTTTTTCATCAATGGCGAGAAGACCGACAATATGTCGTTCGAGGAGTGGCAAAAGAAGCTCAATGCGATCTTGGCCAAGAAGCGTTCGTAGCGTGGTGGATTTGAAGTTCCTGCCATCAGTGCGGCGGGCGTTTTTCAGGAACTTCAAATCTGAAACCACGCTACTTAAGTGGAGTTGCGAGTGTCCCTTCGATTCCAAAGCTCGCCCAGGGAGTCGCGGCGAGTTCATGCGAGCTTTGGAATCGGGACACTAGCGCCTGGTAACCCTGAATTAACTCTGGTTTCGGTCGACCGGGCCCGCGAATCATGAAAGCCTCGCGGGTATCCCGATTCATGACTGGTCGTTGCACACCTTGAAGATTTCGCGCCTTCGCCTGACCGGCTTCAAGTCCTTCGTCGAGCCGACGGATCTTTTGATCGAGCCGGGCCTTACTGGCGTGGTCGGCCCCAATGGCTGCGGCAAGTCCAATCTTCTTGAGGCGCTGCGCTGGGTTATGGGCGATTCCTCACCCAAGAGCATGCGCTCCGCGGGCATGGAGGACGTGATCTTCTCGGGCTCGGGCGCCCGCCCGGCGCGCAATTCGGCCGAGGTGTTGATCGGCCTCGACAATCAGGACCGCGATGCGCCTTCGCAGTTCAATGATAGCGAAGAGCTGGAGGTCGTGCGCCGGATCGAGCGTGACGCTGGCTCCATCTACCGCGTTAACGGGCGTGAAGTGCGTCAGCGCGATGTGCAGCTGCTTTTCGCCGATGCTTCGACCGGGGCGCATTCGCCGGCGCTCGTGAAGCAAGGCCAGATCAGCGAACTCATCAACATGAAGCCCAAATCGCGCCGCGCGATCTTGGAGGAAGCGGCCGGCATTTCGGGCCTGCATTCGCGCCGGCACGAGGCGGAGCTACGCCTGAAGGCTGCCGAAACCAATCTTGAGCGGCTCAACGATGTCGTCCAAGAGATCGAGGCGCAGCTTGCGAGCCTGCGGAAGCAAGCGCGCCAGGCAACCCGCTATCGCAACATCTCCGGCGACATTCGGCGCACTGAAGCGCTTGTGCTGCATTTGAAATGGAGTGCGGCGCGATCGCAGCTTTCGGCGGCCACGGCGCGGCTTGAAGAAGTGGCGGCTGCGCTGGCCGAGGAGACTGCGGAAGTTGCGCGGCTCACCACTGAGCGTGAAACCAAGGCAGCCGACCTCCCGGCGAAGCGTGAGAATGAGGCACGCGCGGCGGCGGGCCTGCAACGGCTTAATCACGAAATGCAGACGCTCGGCCAGGAAGAGGCGCGAGCGCGGGCGCGCGTTCAGGAGTTGGAGGCACGGCAGGCGCAGCTCAGGAGCGACCTCGAGCGCGAAGAGCTCTTGCTCCGCGACGCGGAGGAATCGCGCGCGCGGCTCTCGAGTGAGGAGGAATCGCTTAAGGCCCAGATTGGTGGCCAAGAAGCGAAGCGCGGTTCTGCCGCCACGCTCGTTGCGGAAATCTCGGGCCGCGTAAACTCCGCCGAGCGCGAGTTCGAAGCTCAGACTTCGGCGCTCAACAGCCGTGAGGCCGATCGCACGCGGCTGTCGCGCGTAATCGAGGACTTGTCGAAACGCATCGAGCGCATGAACGCCGAACTCGAAAGAATGAGCAGCGAGCGCGCCAATGTCGCTCCCTCATCCGAGGAGGAAGCAAAGCTCGCCGAATCGCAGCGTCTCTTTGATGAGGCGCTGCAGGCGCAAGAATCCTCTGAAGCGGAGGCGGTCGCTGCGGAGATAGCGCGCCAAGAAGCGACGAACCAAGAGCGTGCCGCGCGCGAAGCGCTGCAAGCGGCTGAGCGCGCGCTCGGCATTCTGGAAGCTGAAGCCGAGGCAATCGCGCGTCTTCTCCAAATCGACGGCTCGGATCTTTGGCCGCCGATGATCGATGCGATCAAGGTCGAGCCTGGCTTCGAGGTCGCACTCGGCGCCGCGCTCGGCGATGATCTTGCGGCGCCCGCCGATGAAGCCGCGCCCGCACACTGGCGGACTTTACCGCCGCTTGCCGATGCCCCTGCTCTGCCCACAGGAGCGCGCCCCCTCTCCGAAATCGTCAACGCGCCTCAAGCGCTCCATCGCCGGCTCATGCAAATCGGCCTTGTCGATTCAGTTGCAGCTGGCGCGACGCTGCAGGGTCAACTTAAAGCTGGGCAGCGGCTGGTTACGCGCGAAGGCGATCTCTGGCGCTGGGATGGCTATAGCGCGAATGCCGAGGCGCCCACGCCGCAGGCCAAACGGCTGGAGCAGCGCAATCGCTTAGGCGAAGTGCAGGCAGCGCTCCCGGCGGCATCGAAGCGGACGAATGATGCCCGGTCCGCGCTGCAAATCGCACGCGGTGGCGCTGAGGCTGCCCAAGAGGCAGAGATGACTGCGCGGCGGCGCGTGCGCGAAGCTCAGGCTGACGTCAACAAAGCGCGTGAGGAAGCCCAAGGCATCGAGCGCGGCATTGCGCAGACGGCTTCACAGCTTGCCGGCCTTGAAGCCAGCGAGCGCCGCGTGCGCGAGGATCTCGATTCGTCGCAACGCGAGCTTGCCCATGCTCGTGATGAGCTTGCTGTACTCGGCGATGATTCTGATCGCCGCGCTGAGCTCAGTGTTCTCAAGGACGACATTCAAAAGGACCGCATCCGCCTTTCGGAAGCGCAGGCAGCTCTCCAAGCGATCGAGCGGGAAGCCAGCCAAGCCGCGGAGCGGCTCAAGCGTGTGGCCAATGAGGCTGTGAGCTGGCTCAAGCGCACCGACGGAGCAAAAAGTCAGATTGAGGCCATTGGTGAGCGCGTTGGCGATGCGGCACGGGAGCTGGAGGGGCTTGCCGACATTCCGGCACAGATCGAAGAGAAGCGGCGTGCGCTGTTGTCGGCGATTGCCGATGCGGAAGGCCGGCGCAGCGAGGCCGGGGATGCTCTCGCTATTGCCGAGAGCGAGCTCCGCACGACCGAGCGCCTGCTACGAGGCGCAGATGAAAGACTGAGCGAATCCCGTGAGTTGCGCGCTCGTCTTGAAGCGCAGGCTGAGGCTGCGGCAGAGCGCAGCCGCGAAGTCGGCAGCCAAATCCACGATGTGCTCGGCTGCCAGCCGGAGCAGGCCTTCGGCGAGACCGGTTACGATGAAGGCGAAGAGCTTCCGACGCTTGAAGCAACCGAGGCCAAGCTGGAACGCTACCGGCGCGAGCGTGAAAATTTGGGCGGCGTCAATCTCCGGGCTGATGAAGAGGCGAACGAAGCGCAGGCCCGGCTCGACACACTGGTCACCGAGAAGACCGACCTTGAAGGCGCAATTCAAAAGCTCCGCTCCGGAATCGCCAGCCTCAACCGCGAAGGCCGTGAGCGCATCCTTGCCGCCTTCGGCACCGTGAATGCACATTTCGAGCGCTTGTTTACAACGCTGTTCGAAGGCGGCTCCGCCAAGCTTGAGCTGGTCGAATCGGACGATCCATTGGAAGCGGGCCTTGAGATCATCGCTCGGCCACCGGGCAAGCGCCCCGCTACGCTCTCGCTGCTTTCTGGTGGCGAGCAAGCCCTCACAGCAATGTCGTTGATCTTCGCCGTGTTCCTCTCAAACCCCGCGCCGATCTGCGTGCTCGATGAGGTGGACGCGCCACTTGATGACGCCAATGTCGACCGCTTCTGCAACCTTCTGAATGAGATGGCGCGGACGACCGACACCCGGTTCCTGGTGATTACCCACCATCCGGTGACGATGTCGCGCATGGACCGGCTCTATGGCGTGACGATGGCCGAGCGCGGCGTTTCGCAGCTTGTTTCGGTCGATTTGACCGCCGCGGCGGCATTGCGCGCGGCCGGCTAATCCCGGATCTGCGAAGCGGCATTTCATGCCGCATCGCGTCCGGGATGACAGCGTGTGGGGGCGCATTGACGCGGGGCCCGAAAAAGCTCTGGAAGCAAGGTGTTTCAATGGCTTGCGTGCGCGGCCTTTGCCTTGACTAGGCAGGGGGCCACCCTTATGGTCCGCGCCGGTTTCAAGCTGGCTTGAAGCCGGTCGGTGCCTCCGTCACGAGGGGCCGCATGACAGCGCACGCGGAGGCAGCGAGACTAGGGTAGTTTGCGGAAGCAACTCCGAGGAACGCCCAATGAGCGATTTCGACAAGCGGCTCAAGAAGGCCCGTCAAAAGGCCGGTCTCGATAAACCACCCTCCGGTCCAGCCCCGCCCCTCAGCATCGCGAGCTACGCGCTGAGAGTGGCAACGGAGCTGATCGCGGGCGTCATTGTCGGCGGTTTCATCGGATGGTGGATCGACCACCACTTTAAGACTTCGCCGTGGGGACTGATCGGCTTTCTGCTGCTCGGCACCGCTGCGGGGATACTAAATCTGATCCGCGCCGTTCAACGCATGAACGCGCAATTGGGTGCAGGGACCGGCCCGGCCGACACTTCGCCCGACGACAACGAATAAGGCGGCGCGAATAAAAGTGCCGAGGAGATGGGGAAGTGCTGTCTGAGGTCGCGAACTTAGCACGCGGGGTCGCCATGGACCCGATGCATCAGTTCCAGATCCACCCGCTGATTCCGATTCGGATTCCGGTCGCTGGCCATCTCATCGATATCTCCTTCACCAATTCGAGCTTGCTGATGATCGCCGCGGTTCTCGTGACGATCCTCTTCCTCATGCTTTCCATGGGCAGCCGCTCGCTCGTACCGGGTCGCGCGCAATCCGTCGCCGAGCTCTCCTACGAGTTCATCGCAAACATGATCCGCGACACCGCAGGCCCTGAGGGCATGCGGTATTTCCCGTTCATCTACGCGCTGTTCGTGTTCATTCTCGCGTGCAACTTCCTCGGCCTCTTGCCGTTCTCGTTCACGGTGATGAGCCACATCATCGTGACCTTCGCGATGGCTCTGGCTGTCATCATTTCGGTTGTGATCATTGGCTTCGCGCGCCACGGGCTCGGCTTCCTCAAATTGTTCGCGCCCTCAGGCATTCCGCTCGTCTTGATGCCGCTCGTGATCCTGATCGAGATCATGTCGTTCCTGATCCGCCCGTTCAGCTTGGGCTTGCGGCTTTTCGCCAATATGCTCGCGGGCCATTTGATCCTTGATGTGTTCGCAAGCTTCGTGATCGGGCTTGCCGGCCTTGGCACTCTCGGCATCATCGGCGCTATCGCCCCCTTTGCCATGTCGGTTGCGATGAGCGCGCTCGAATTGCTCGTCGCGTTTTTGCAGGCCTATGTGTTCGCAATTCTCTCTTCCATCTATCTCCGCGATGCTCTGCATCCGGGCCACTAACTAACCAACCTTGGGAGCTCAAGAATGGATGTTCAAGCTGCAACCGTGCTGGCCAAATATCTCGGCGCCGGCATGGCCTGTTTGGCGATGGCGGGCGCCGCGATCGGAATTGGCCTCATCTTCGGCAGCTATCTGCAAGCCGCGATTCGTAATCCGGCGGCGGCGCAGCAGCAGTTCGGCAACTTGATCTTCGGCTTTGCCGTGACCGAAGTGTTCGGCATCGTCGGCATCGTCGTCGCGTTCCTGCTGTTGTTCGCGCTCTAAGCGCGGCGAAAAGCCAGGCTATGGCCGAGACGACGCATACCGAGACCGGAGCGCCGCCACCGAAGGGCACGAATTTCCCGCCCTTCGATGCGACGACATTTATTCCGCAACTGTTCTGGCTCGCGGTCGCCTTTACGCTGCTCTATGTCGCGCTCGAGCGTATGGCGCTCCCCGGCATCGAGCGCGTGATCCGCGACCGCAAGAAGCGCATCAGAGGTGATCTCGACGCCGCGCAACGCCTGCGCAAGGAGGCGGATGCCGCGCTCAAGGCCTATGAGAAGGCGATGGCGGATGCGCGCGCTCAGGCCAATGCAATTGCCGCTGAGGCTCATGCTGCGATTAAGGCCGAGGCCGACAAGCAACGTGCGGCAGTCGATGCCGAGCTTGCGCGAAATGTCGAAGCCGCCGAAGCGCAGATCGCCGATGCAAAGAAGCGCGCAATCGCGGGTGTGCGCGCAGTCGCCATCGAGGTGGCTGGCGCGATTGTCGAGAAAGTTTTGCATGAGCGCCCCTCGGCGTTGGATCTCTCTCGCGTCGTTGACGACGAACTCAGGGCGGCGTGAGGGCCATGATGGAACTCCTCAAAGATCCGGCATTTTGGGTCGCCGCCTCGCTCGGCACGTTCATTGTCATCCTGATTGTGCTCAAAGTGCCGGGCATGGCGCTCAAGGCGCTCGATGGCCGGGCAAATTCGATCAAAACCGAGATCGATGAAGCTCGGCGCTTGCGCGATGAGGCGCAGGCTCTCCTTGCTGAACAACAACGCCGCCAGGCCCAAGCCAAGTCGCAAACCGATGAGATGGTCGCCCAGGCTCGCGCTGAAGCGCGCCGCGCCGCTGAAGAAGCAAAGACCGAGCTTGCGGCCACGATCGAACGCCGCCGCAAGCAGGCCGAGGACAAGATCGCACGCGCTCAGGTTGAGGCGGAGGCGGACATCCGCGCTTATGCCGGTTCGGTCTCGATTGGCGCGGCGCGCCGCTTGATCGCCGCGCAAATGGATGAGGCGCGTTCTTCGCGGCTAATCGACGGCGCAATCGCCGATCTGCCCAAGCAGCTCCGCTCCCGCTGACATGCCCGCAGTCGACCCTTAATGCCCGCCTCCCCCTTGTGGGGAGGCCGAAACGCTTTGCGTTTCGGGTGGGGGTTTTCAGATTGGAGCAACCACCACCCGACGCGACCAGCATGTCGCGTCGACCTCCCCGCAAGGGGGAGGTGAATGGTCGAT
>JBAQHC010000436.1:0-6091 GCA_049288095.1 Alphaproteobacteria bacterium
TTGTCGAGCATCTCGAACAGCGACCAGCTCACGTCGTTGTACTCGCGGATGACCACGAGAACCGACTCGACCTGATTGCTCGAGCCCGGGGCATAGACCGGGAAAGCGCGCACATCGTGCGTGCCGCTCTCGATCTTGGTTTGATAGCAGGCGACCGTGCGCCGCTCGGATTCCAAATACTCTTCCTGGCGCGTCATGGTCAGCGCCTCGGGAAGCCGCACGGGGAAAATGGCATCCTCCAAATCCAAGATCGCGCGCGCAGCGGCGTTCGCATACCGGATTTGGAAAGTGTCTGGGTGACAGATCAGCAAGCCAGGGTTAAGCGCCTGGAAAGCCTGACGCAGGCCGCGGTGGCGGACGGACTCAAGCCGGTCCGCGTAATGCACGACTTCAGCGGTAACGTCGCGTAACAAGACAACACTCGAACGCATGTTGAAGTACCCTCGTCGAACTTCTCCATCCTCACCGACAAGGGAATACAATCATCGTGCCAGAGGCCGCCGTGTGCAAGAATCCACTTAAGCGAAATTAGTGTTGTTCGTGTGCCGCAGCCATAAGAGCGCTTTCCGCCCAGATTGTCGCTATTGAAAGTGGTAGAGCGAAGCATATCTAGCCAGGTTGCGCGCCGCTCGTGCGTCTGCGGCGCTGCTGCGTTAACCAGCTAACCGCAAGAAATTGCGCTTCGATTTCAACACGCGCGTATAAACCGGTGAGGAATTAACGATTCCTTAGGCGGAATCAGAGCCGATTGATTAGCCTTATCCAATTGAGTCGCGAAAATCGGGACAGGTTGAACCAAATTACACCGCCCAGGCGTGCCAACAGAGGACGGCTTGCTCTTATCGGTACACTCGGAACTACAGCCGGAAGACGCTCACTGAATGCGCAGCACTATCCTCGTTATCGATCAGCAAAGGGAGTATTCTTATGATTCGGGACGAGATCCTGAGTCGAAGCTGATGAATATGCTCTCACGGTCTCTGCCATGGTAGGCGCCCAACATAGCGGAATTAACGGAACGACACGCCGCTCGCGAATTGCTCTGATCGTTAAGGAGCCGAGCGAGCGCAATGCGTTGCTCGCGGTTCTTGAGCGAGATCCTAATATCGAGCCGATCGTCTTCGACAATGTTCAGGCCCTGGGATCGAGCGATCTTGATGGCATGGACGCGGTTGTCATTTCGCATCAGGCGCTTGCGCGCCTCAAAGGTGCTGAAACGCTCGGCTTCGTTAAGCTTGGACGCGGTGCGCGTGTCATCATCGCGCTCAATTCGGACGAGCTGCTTGAAGCCTCGAGCACGATGAGCAACGCAGACGGCTGGGTTTTCGTCGATGTTAACGTCAACCACTTGCCGGAAGTCATTGAATTATCGAAGGAAGGCTATTCCATCATGCCGGGCCCGGTGATCGAGCGCCTGGCCGCCAACAAGCTTCGGATCGCCGAATATGATCGCCTCCCCGAGCTTGAGAAGCGAGTGATCGATCTCATCGCGTTGGGCTACGGCAACCACGAGATCGCCGAAAAGCTCGGCCTTTCCGGCGCGCACACCAAAGCGTTGGTTAAGTCCGGACTCACCCGGCTGCATTTCCAGAACCGAACGCAAGCAGCTGTATTCGTCGCCCGCCAAATCAAACCGGCGATGGCGGCCACTCAAGGAGGCTGAGCGATTGCTCGGGCTGGGCCGGCCTGGCCTAACTTTCCTGCTTGTGAACCGTTCAATCGGTGATCGGCTTTGAAAGCAGATCTTCCGTGCGCTCGATCTTGATCAAGACCGCATAGCCTTTCTTCTCGGGATCGCGCTCTTTCTCAGGCGGGATCAACATCTGCCAGACTTTGTCGTAGACGGGACCCGACTTGTAGACCTTCGCGGCGCCGTAGAGGCGGCAGATGCCACCAATTGGCAGCACGTCGCGCTTGCCGAAATTCTGATAGTAAACAGTAAGTTTTGTGCCGTCCTTAATGTGGGCCGTGGTCGATCCAGTGCCGCGCTCCCAGAGCATGATGTGGTCATCGTCAAACACATAGACGGAGCCGCGTGGAGTAACCTGCGCATAGCCACCGGGCAGTACGCTGCCAATGAGGCAGACATTCATTGGAAAGGCGGTGTTGATCAGCTCATGCACTTTCTTAGGGATCGTGCCCATTTTTTTCCTCGTTCGTTTCCCTACGGCCCGAAGCGAAGCTTCATGCCAGTCCTTGATTAACCGCCCAGATCGCGGCTTGGGTCCGGTTGCTCGCTTGGATCTTTCTCAGGAGGCTCTTCACGTGAACTTTCACGGTCGCCTCGGTGATGTCCAGCCGGTTAGCAATGGTCTTGTTTGAATCGCCCTGCGCAAGGCACTGCAAAATCTGAAGCTCGCGCTCGGACAAGCCCCGGTTCTTGACCTCTTCGGTGAGCACGCGCTTGCCGCTCCGCGGCGGTGTCGGAGTGCCGTTGACAAGAAGCGTCGCCAAGTCGGTCGGAAACACCTTCTCGCCCAACATCACAAGCCGTAGTGATTGCAACAGCGCCTCGCAGGAGATCTCCTTCATGAGATAGCCGTCCACCCCGGCAGCCAGGCTTGCCGAGAGCTGCCCCGCGTCGAGCACATCGGTCAGCATGACGAGCTTCAAGCGCGGATAACGCTGTTTGAGCTCCCTGACTCCCTGGGCCGCCTCGTCCTGGAACTCGGTGACGTCGAACAGAACGAGATCAGGGGCATGGCCATTGGTCATGGTCTGGCTGACATCTGCGAGCCGCACGGCCTCGCCCGAGATTTGAATGGGAGACCCGGCGAGCAGCTGCTTCAGCCCCTCTCGCATAAGGGTTTTCGATCCCACCAATACGGTATCTACCTGCCCCATTCCCTCTCGCTCCATCCACACCCGCCGGACTTCCGACAAATAGTCGGCCGCGACAAGAAACGCCTACTCACCCACGTTCGGACTAATCATTCGGAGAAGGCACCACTAATTGGCACCCGAATGATGGGACGATAACCGGGGCTGGGAACTATGAGATCAGTTCGACAGAGCCCACCCGGCCTCCCTTAAGTAGTACGCGCTCTCACTCGCGCCGTCAAAGAATCTTAACGAGCCCAAGAAACAGGGTGCAGCGCCGAAACTAGCCGAGATGTCACGGAGTTAGGCAAAGCTCTTGAGCGTGGGCGGCTGCCCGCCGATATCTCGCCTCACGGCTGAGGATCGGGAGCCAACCTGGCGCACTACCTCACGTAGGGCCGGTCCCGAAGTTATGCTGCGCGATCACGCTTGTTCACGGCGCGTCGCATTGCACCACTACCAAAGGAGTAGCTTCGGCGTTCGAGACCGCGGTAAACGTTCCGTGATCGGAAAATCAGCCGTCGAACTTTATGCGAACGCGCGCTGCGGCGGCTCTACCCGCGGCATCGATCACGACGAACTTCACGAAGCCGGGCCCCTGCGCAGTCCAGTATGCCGAGGACAGAAATTCCGTAGGCGGCAGAAGCTGGCCGTTGACAATCCACCGCAATGGCTGCTGCCCGCCTGTTGCTCTGAGCTCGACCAAACGGTCGGCAGGTTTGTTGCCGAGCTGTAATGTCGCGCCGTTCGGCGGATAAGCGATCTGCGGCGCACTCGTCCGCATGCTGACATTCCCCGGCGGCTTCTGCGGGTTGGCGTAGAACCGCTGCATGGCCTCCGGTAAAAGCACATTGTCGGAAACCGTAACGGCTTCGGGCGGCGGCGCATCCGGCGTTTCCATTTCGGCGGGCAACAAATCGAAAATCTTGAAGACGATCGGCGCGGCCGTGTTGCGCCCGATTTCCTGCATACGCGCCGAGCCGTCCGCGCGTCCAACCCAAACCGCGACCGTATAGGCTTGCGAGTAACCCACAGCCCATTGGTCGCGATAGCCGTAGGAAGTTCCCGTCTTGAAGGCGATCTTGCGCGGCCGGTGAACCTGCTGTCCGCGGCCCCAGCCATCGGGCATCGGCGAGCCGCGCAGAATATCCTCGATATACCAGGCGGCGCGGCGCGATATCAGCCGCTGCTCGAAGGGCTGCTTTTCGCCGAGCTTCATCACCAGCGGACGCGAGACACCTTGGTTGGCGAGTGCGGCGTAAAGCTGCGTAAGATCGTGAAGATTGATGCCGACACCGCCCAGCGCCATCGGCAGGCCCGGCAATTCGTGAGTCTCGCGGAACGAGAGCTTTGCCCCGCCGCGCTTCAAGAGCTCGGCGACGCGCACCGGCCCAAGCTTGTCGAGCACGGCGACAGCGGGAATGTTGAGCGACATTTGCAGCGCCTTGCGAACGCTCACCATGCCTTGAAAACCGTGATCGAAATTCTGCGGCGCGTAATCCCCGAAGATCAGCGGCTCGTCGAGCATGATGGTTTCGGGATGGAGCGGCAGCTCATCGAACGCAAGAGCATAGATGAATGGCTTAAGCGCCGAGCCGGGCGAACGCACAGCGCGCGCGAGATCGACTTGTCCCGCCTGGCCCCAATAATCGAGCCCGCCGACATAAGCGCGCACTTGGCGCGTTCTGTTCTCAACGACGATTGTCGCCATCGATGCACCATCCGGAAACCAGTTCTGCTCCTGGGCGCCAAGCATTTCGATTTGCTTCTGACGCTCATAATCGATCGGCGTTTTGATGATCTCGGCGGGCTTGGCTTGCGCAAAGAGACCATCAGCAAGATGCGGCGCGTGCATCGGCAGGCGCGCGCGGGAGATCGGGATCGGCGCGGCGAGCGCTTCCTTGAGTGTCGCTTGATCGATCACGCTTTCATCGGCCAGACGATGAAGCACTTTATCCCGGCCGGCGCGCGCCCTGGCCGGGAAGCGATCCGGCCGCATGCGCTCGGGCGATTGCGGCATGGCGACCAGAAGCGCTGCTTCCGCCGCCGTCAGCCTTGTCGGCTCCTTGCCGAAATAGGCGAGCGAGGCAGCACGCACGCCTTCGAGATTGCCGCCGAACGGCGCGAGCGTGAGATAGACCGAAAGAATCTCGCTCTTGTTATAGCGGCGCTCAAGCTGCAGAGAGCGCATGGCTTGCAGCGCTTTAGCGCCCAGTCCCCGCGGCCGCGGCTCGAGCAGCCGCGCAGCCTGCATCGACAGGGTCGATGCGCCGGAAATGATGTGACCTGCTGAGAGCCACTGCCCTGCCGCGCGAAACACGGCGAGCGGGTCAACGCCCCAATGCGAATCGAATCGCTTGTCTTCGACGGCCTTGAGGAAAGTGAGATAGCGCGGATCGACATTGGCGGGAGTTGCGATCAGGCGCCATTTGTCATCGTTCGAGAGATACGCGCGCAGCAGATGATTGTCTTCGGCACGCACTTCGACAGAGCGATCCTTGTAGCGCCCCATGTCGGGCGGCAGGACGAGATCGAGCGTGATGAACAGCACAAGCGCAGCGAACGCGCCGGCAGCGATCTCGACCCACCGCTTCTTTGGCCGCTTGCTCCAAAGCCGCACAAGGATGCGAGTTGACCCGTTCATCATCTTGACGACGTCATTGCGAGCGGAGCGAAGCAATCCAGATACTGGATCGCCACGGCGCGGAGCTTGTCCTCCGGCCGCGCTTGGTGCGGACCGGGGGGCGCCTCGCGATGACGAAGCTTCGTCGGACGGTGACGAATCCCCCTCCCCCTCTGGGGAAGGAGATGCATCAAGAGCGCCGGCGCTTGTCTCAATCCCTCCCCTATCCCCTCCCAGAGGGAGGGGGACATCATTTGGGGGATTGGGCGTTTCGCCGCTCATGACTCAGCGCGAACGTGAATGCCTCAACCACTCGGCCCGGCAACTGTCGCCGTGCCGATGTCCGTGCGCGCCTTCACGCCCGGTGCGTACATATCTTCGATCGTTGCCGCCGGCAGAACGAAAGTGCCCGGCGTGACGGCGCGCGCAATATAGGCAACGGCATAATCCGGAATGATCTCGATCACCTTCTTATCCGGCGTCATGCGCGTTGAGCCTTCGATGTTGAACGCGGCGATAAAGCGATCATCGCGCTTCTGCGCCATGTTCGTCGTGGTGAGCGCAGGCAGGAATTTGTAGTTGTTCTCCGCGCCAGGCCCGAGCGGCGAGTCAACTTCCAACCCCGCAGGCAAGAGATCGATCACACCC
>JBAQHC010000437.1:0-17873 GCA_049288095.1 Alphaproteobacteria bacterium
CTACGACCCTCGCCCCCAAGGGGGGAGAGGGCAGGGTGAGGGGAGTTGCAGCCGATCCCGCAATCCCCGCAGGCACGCAATTCAAAGACCAGCCCGTGCGCGAAGCATTACGCGACGCGATTGCGGAGGAAATGCGCCGCGATCCTTCCGTGTTCCTCATGGGCGAGGAAGTCGCGCAATATCAGGGCGCCTACAAAGTCAGCCAGGATTTGCTGCAGGAGTTCGGCGACAAGCGCGTGATCGACACGCCGATCACCGAATATGGCTTTGCCGGTCTCGGCGTCGGCGCCGCATTCGCGGGCCTGCGGCCGATCGTCGAGTTTATGACCTTCAACTTTGCCATGCAGGCGATCGACCACATCATCAATTCCGCGGCGAAAACGCTTTACATGGCGGGGGGACAGCTGGGTTGCCCAATTGTGTTTCGCGGGCCCAACGGTCCGGCGAGCCGAGTCGCCGCGCAGCACAGCCAGGATTATGCCGCCTGGTATGCGCATGTGCCGGGGCTCAAAGTGATTGCTCCGTACACGGCGGCGGACGCTAAGGGTCTGCTCAAGGCCGCCATCCGCGATCCCAATCCCGTTGTGTTTCTCGAGAACGAGATCCTCTATGGGCGCGTGTTTCCGGTGCCCGTGCTCGATGATTTCGTTTTGCCGATCGGCAAGGCGCGCATTCACCGTGTGGGCAAGGACGTGACGATTGTCGCTTATTCGCGCTCTGTTTCATATGCGGAAGAAGCGGCGGCGAAACTCGCCGAGCAAGGCATCGACGCCGAGATCATCGATTTGCGTACGCTGCGCCCGCTCGATAACGAGACGATTGTCGCGAGCGTGCAGAAGACCAATCGCTGCGTGACGGTCGAGGAGTGCTGGAAGCATATGGGCGTCGGCGCCGAGATCGCAGCGATGCTGATGAGCGAAGCCTTCGATTATCTCGACGCGCCGGTTTTGCGCGTCACGCAAGAAGACGTGCCGATGCCTTATGCTGCGAATCTCGAGCACTTGTCGATGCCGAACGCGGACAAGGTCATCGCTGCCGTCAAGAAGGTCTGCTACGTCGAGTGAGCCGCTACAGCCGGTCGAGAAACGCAAGCACCTTAACCCAGGAGTCACGCGAACCCAGCGCATTGTCGCGCGGTGTCCCGCCCAACTCGAACACATCGCCCTTACCCGGCACGCGCGGCTGATTGGGAATGCCGATCGCGTGCCCGGCCTCGGGATAATCGAGATGCGTGATCTCATGCGCAAAGCCGAGGCGCTTCGCGCGCTCAAGGGCAAGCTGCGAGAACACCGATGACGGCCACATTGCATCCTGACCGCCCGAAATCATCAGAATGGGGCCGTTGGTGCGCTCGATCGGGATCGCCGTGCGCTCGATTTCCGCGGGATCATCAAGCGTTGATTCATAGCCGGGCCGGATGATAAAGCGGCCCTCCCGCGGCGGCGGGTTGCGCGAATAGTCCATTGCCGTCCAGGGCAAGTCTTTGTCGCGATAGGTCCAGCAAGCAACTTGCCCAAGCTCCTCTGTTCGCCAAGGCAGGGTCTGGCCGCTCGGTACATAAGCGATGACCGCGCGCACGCTTGGGAAATATGCGCCGCACAACAGGGCAAGCTCGCCGCCTTTGGACGTGCCGAGCAGAACGATTTTCTTCACTTGAGTTCGGGCATAAAGCCAGTTGATCGCACGCTCGACATATTCGATCGGGATGCGGACGAGATCGGCCGGCAATCCGGGCACTGCATACCAGGCAAGCGCGAGAGAAATAAATCTGTGCCCGGACAATGCGCCCGCCGGCGCGGTGAGATAGCCGCCGCCTGAACCTTGCAGCGTTATGATGGCGATGTCGCGGCGCGCATCCTCAGGCGTGAAGAGAAGCGCTTTGAGCCCGTCATCCTCGACGAAGTCAACGCGTGTGCTCTCGGGCATAGTCCGGCGCGTCAAAGTCGGGCCGCCGGAAAGCCGAAGCTCGACGGGCGCAATCCACACGGCCCCGGTCGGCAATATTTCGGGCCGATATGTCAGTGCGAGATTGTAGAAGAGACCGAGGTCTTCGGCATTGTGCTCGCCGGGCGAGACCATCACCGAGCCCGCGCAGCGTCCTCCCCATGCGGCAATCCATTCAACGTCGCAACGCAAGGGTGATGCGCCCCCGTTCGTGATCCTGAGAGGGACGTCGTGCACGGCATCGATCGGGTCGGCGATGAGCATGCGATGTCACGCATCAAAGGGCAGCGGCTTGCACGGCGGCGGTATCGTAGAACTCGAAATACTCAGTCGCCTTGCCGTTCTTGAAACGCCACAAATGGACAATTGGCGTGTCGACCGACTTGCCGGTCCGGCGGTTGTTCCAGCTGCATGAGCCGACGGCGACCACGCGGTCACCTTGCGCGACAAACTCGTTGACCTTGAAGTAATTCATCCGCCAATCGGTGGTGAGGCCGGTGAGGTAGGCGGCGACCTCCGCTTTGCTTTGGCGCCGGCGCGTGAACTCCATGCCCGGGCGGCCTTCGGAAAGCGAGCGCAAGGCGACGTTATCGTCCAGAATGCTAAGCCAGCAATCGGCGTTCTCGCCGCCGCTCTGCTCCCACTCGCGATACGCCTCCTTGAGCGTAGCGACATGCTTTTCGGCCGACATAGGCCCTCCCCGGCTTGAAGACCACAGCAGCAAACGCCAACTCGATAAGGGCGCGATAAAGCCCTTAAATTAGCCGGATTTCAAGACGAGGCGGCTCTGGACAAGGGCTTGGCCGCGGCCTAACCCTCAGCCGGCCAAAGCGAGTGTGGAGGAACAGATGAAGACGCGCGCCGCCGTTGCCTTCGAAGCCAAGAAGCCGCTCGAAATTGTCGAGCTTGATCTCGAAGGGCCTAAGCCGGGCGAGGTATTGGTCGAGATCAAAGCCACCGGCATCTGCCACACCGACGCCTACACGCTCGATGGTTTTGACAGCGAAGGCATCTTTCCCTCGATCCTCGGCCATGAGGGCGCCGGTATTGTGCGCGAGATCGGCGCGGGCGTGACGAGCGTCAAGCCGGGCGATCATGTGATCCCGCTCTACACGCCGGAATGCCGGCAATGCAAAAGCTGCCTCTCCGGCAAGACCAATCTCTGCACCGCCATCCGCGCGACGCAGGGAAAAGGTCTAATGCCCGACGGCACCTCGCGCTTCAGCTACAAGGGCAAGACGATCTATCACTATATGGGCTGCTCGACTTTCTCGAACTTCACCGTGCTGCCCGAAATCGCTGTCGCGAAGATTCGCGAAGACGCGCCCTTCGACAAAGCTTGCTACATCGGTTGCGGCGTGACGACGGGTGTCGGTGCAGTTGTGAAGACCGCGAAAGTTGAGCCGGGCGCGAATTGCGTCGTGTTCGGCTTGGGCGGCATCGGCCTCAATGTGATTCAAGGCCTCAAGCTGGTCGGCGCATCGATGATCGTCGGCGTCGATGTTAATCCGTCTAAGGAGGAATGGGGCCGCCGCTTCGGCATGACCCATTTCGTCAATCCGAAATCCGTCTCCGGCGATCTCATTGCGCATCTCGTGCAGCTGACCGATGGCGGCGCGGACTACACATTCGATTGCACGGGCAATGTTCAGGTGATGCGCCAGGCACTCGAATGTTGCCACCGTGGCTGGGGGCAATCGATCATCATCGGCGTTGCCGAAGCCGGCAAGGAGATCGCGACGCGGCCGTTCCAGCTTGTGACAGGCCGCGTCTGGAAGGGCACGGCTTTCGGCGGCGCCAAAGGCCGTACGGATGTACCGAAGATCGTCGATTGGTACATGAACAAGAAGATCGAGATCGACCCGATGATTACGCACACGTTGAAGCTCGAAGACATCAACAAGGGCTTTGATCTGATGCACGAGGGCAAGTCGATCCGCAGCGTCGTGATATATTGAGCGTCGGTTCTTCCAACCTCCCCCTTGTGGGGAGGTCGGATCGCGAAAGCGATCCGGGTGGGGGTGGCGGAGCCGGTTGATCGTTTGATTCGACCCCCACCCTTAGTCCCTCCCCACAAGGGGGAGGGAATAACTAAAGGCACCGGGGGATGGATCATGATGGAATCAGACGTAGCAAACCAGATCGTTCAGATGATGAGCTTGACGTTGCAAGGCATGGGGGTCGTGTTCTCGATCGTGTCGGCCTATGTCGTCGCGCTCTATTATTTCCTTTACCGCGCGCCGCTGATCTTGAAGCTCGGCTCGTTCCTTTTCTTCACGCTGATCGTTGCGCTGCTGGTTTTCTTTACGCTCGGCGCTTTCGATCATGGTGCGGCCATCACTCGCACGCTGGCCGACATGGCACAAAAGGCGCCTCTCACGCCGATTGGTCAGGCGGCGCTGGCGCGCGGCTCGCTTGGGACCACCTCGATTGATCAAGAGCTTCGCCTCTCGATCGAGGCTGCGTTCGCCCTTGTCTATCTGTCGCTTTTCTATCTCACCTTCTTCCATCGCTGGACGCACGCCGACTACACTGAACGCGACTAACCTAAGGATTCGCCGATGCCGATTCCCATTCTCATGCCCGCGCTCTCGCCGACCATGGAGGAGGGCACGCTCGCCAAGTGGCATGTCAAAGTGGGCGATCAAGTAAAGTCTGGTGATGTGATCGCCGAGATCGAGACCGACAAGGCGACGATGGAGGTCGAGGCGGTCGACGAGGGAAAGGTTGGCGAGCTCGTCGTGCCCGAGGGCACCGAGAATGTGAAGGTGAACGCACCGATCGCGATCTTGCTGGGCGAAGGCGAGAGCATGGCGGATGCCAAGGCCGCGGCGAAATCGGCGCCAGCACCTACGGCGGCGAAGAGCCCCTCACCCCGACCCCCCGATCAAGTCGGGGGCAGGCTCTCTCCCCGTGAACGGGGCGAGGGAGGAAATATCGTTACCCTCGCCCCCGCAGGGGGAGAGGGCAGGGCGAGGGGGCGTGCATCATCTGACGAACGCACTTTTGCCTCGCCCTTAGCGCGCCGCATGGCGGAGCAGCAAGGCATCGACATCGCGGCGGTTGTAGGCAGCGGGCCGCATGGCCGTATCGTCAGACGCGATGTCGAGACGGCGAAGCCTGGCGGCATGCCGCTTGCGGCAAGAGCACCAGCCGCAGCGCCTGCTCACAAGCTGCCGGCGGCAGCGCTTCCAGTTGGCAGCTACGATGAAGTGCCGCTTGACGGCATGCGCCGCACGATCGCGCGCCGCCTGGCGGAGAGCTTCCGCGATGTGCCGCATTTCCCGCTGACGATCGACTTAGAGATCGACAAGCTCTTGGCCGTGCGCAAGGAGCTGAATGCCAAGCTCGAAGAAAACGAGCGCTTCTCTGTCAACGACATGGTGATCCGCGCCTCGGCGCTTGCGCTCAAGAAGGTGCCGGATGCCAATGCCAGTTTCACCGAGAAGGCGATCATCAAGCATCACCATGCGGACATATCGGTCGCCGTCGCGATCCCGGGCGGACTCATCACACCGATCATTTTCCAGGCTGAGAACAAGGGGCTTTCGGAGATCGCGCGCGAGATGAAAGATTTGGCCGCACGCGCGCGCGAGCGGAAACTGAAGCCGGAAGAATTTCAAGGCGGCACATTCTCGGTGTCCAATCTCGGTATGTTTGGGATCAAGGATTTCGCTTCGATCATCAACGAGCCGCAGGGCGCGATCTTGTCAGTCGGCGCGGGCGAGCCGCGGCCCGTGGTCAAGAACGGCGCGCTCGCGATTGCAACAGTCATGAGCGTCACGCTGACATGCGACCATCGCGTGGTCGATGGCGCGACGGGCGCGCGCTGGCTCGCGGCGTTCAAGAAGCTCATTGAAGATCCGATGACGATGCTGTTGTAGACGCGTTTTCCCTCCCCCTTGTGGGGAGGGGTAGGGTGGGGGTTGAGACAATGACTCAGATGCCTGGCATTCAGGTGCCCCCCACCCGAAACGCTTCGCGTTTCGACCTCCCCGCGAGGGGGAGGTTGATTCCACTTGCGGCGCTTCTTCTATCGAGCTGCACGGCGATTAACGCCGTCACGACGAGCGCGACAGTCGATCTTTCGGCGCTCAAGACCAAGACGCCAGCCGGCACCTACATCTACGACAATCCCGAATCATCGCTGATCTTCAAAGTCCGGCATTTCAACTTTTCGCAGTTCGTCGGCAGGTTCGACACAGTTGAGTCAACACTGCAGTGGGATCCGGCGAATGTCGCGGCGAGCAAGCTCGATGTCACCGTCGATGTCGCAAGCGTCGACACACATGTATCGACATTAGACGCCGAGCTTCGCGATGTGTTCGGCGCCAAGCAAGACCCGAAGGCGCATTTCGTTTCGACCCAAGTCACCGTGACGAGCAATAACACCGGCGAGGTTGCGGGCGATCTCACGATCAACGGCCAAACCCATCCGGTCACGCTTCATGTCACGTTCAACGGCGGCGATATCAACGGGCTTACCAATAAACCGACACTGGGCTTTTCGGCGACGACCGTGATCAATCGTTCCGAATGGGGTATGGGCAAGTGGTTTCCGATCGTCGGTAACGACGTGAAGCTCGAGATCGAAGCCGAATTCACAAAAGCGAGCTGACCTTAGAAAGGATTGGGCCGCATCGTGCCGTCATACGGCTTGAGGCCGACTTCGGCACGCGCGAGCCGGCGATAGAGATCGAGCCGGCGCTTTATCGGCAGCCAGTCGTAAAGCATGATCTCCATCGGCTTCCAATTAGCTACCCAGCCGAGAATGACCAAGCTCTCCTCGACGAAGCGTCCGAGATAGCCTGTCCCCAATCTACCGCTGACGATTTGGCCGAGCAGCAAGCAAGCAGCGAGCACGCAAACACCGATATAGAGCGATCGGCGGCCGACTCTGTACAGCTCTTTGAGCTCCAGCTGCGCGGCTTCGGCTCTGTTGGCGAAGTAACCCTTCATCGCTTCGCCGAGCAAACCCGCCTGGCGTGTTTCGGCTTCATCCCGCGGTAGATGAACGATGATACTGAGCGGCTGCCTGCGTGGCAGCTCACGCGCCCAGCCAACGATATAAGCCTCGGCATCTTTGTCGAGATCGCGCTCGCGAAACGGAAACGGATCGAGATTGTCGAAGAGTTGCGAGATTTCTTCGACACGAAGCTCGATCGTGCCGTGGCTCTCTTTGTTGTTTTGATGTCCGCCCTGGCTGCTCATTTTCTTTGTTCGTAGGAGCCCTTCGGCAATCGAGAACTCAACGTCTTTCTTCGGTTCAGCGAATATTCAGGTGCGGAGCGGTTTTGTCGGTCTGCAAATGAATGCCAAACCATTGGGTGCGGTTATGTCCAGAGCGAACTTTATCAGATTGGCGCTTGTCACCACCTTCATCATTGCCGGCGGCGGGGCGGCGCTTGCGGCGGACGCGGTTCCGAAAGGCGCCGTGCCTCCCTCATCGGTGAAGCCGCTGCCGACAGGTATTAATTGCGTCTGGAAGCCATTCTTGCGTTCGGGCTATTTCACCGTCATTGATGATCAGCACATCGTCATCGAAGCCGACAGCCGCAAATATTATCTGCTGACGCTCAGCCATCGCTGCTTCGATATCGACACGGCGCTCGGATTGCGCATCGATGGGCACGGCGATCAGCTTTGCGGCCCCGGCGATTCGATCATAACGCGGCGTGACCGTTGCCAGATCGAATATCTTGAGGAGGTTTCCGGCGACAGCGAGGCCAAGGCAATTGTCGCGGCCCGCGCAGCCGCCGCAAAGGCTGCGCGCCAATCGCATTGATTGCAAACCCTCTCCCTGAAGGGAGAGGTGAAATCAGTCGAACGGATAGGTGCCTGGCTTCGGCAGCCAATTGTCGGTGATGCCGTTGATTCCGGCGCGCGACATCGCGATTAAGGACTCTTTGCAAAGTCCCGCGAGATGCGATGTCGCCAGCATGTTCGGCAGAGTCACAAGCTCGGGGTCGAGATTGGGCTCACCCTCGAACACATCGAACGCGGCATAAGCGATCTTGCCGCTCTTGAGCCGCGGGATCAGCGCCTTGTCATCGACGATGCCCCCGCGCGCCGTGTTCACGAGGATGATGCCGGGCCGCAGCTTGTCGAGCACGTTCCCGCTGTAAAGCCCGCGCGTCGTTGAGTTCTTCGAAAGATGAATCGATAGGATGTCGGACTTGGCCCAAAGCTCCTCCGCCGAAACGGCGCGCACGCCATATTGCTTGTAGAAATCGGGGAAATCGCGCGTGTCGTTAGCAATGATCGTGCAGCCGAAAGGCTGAAGCAGCTTCACGAGTGCCTGGCCGATGTGGCCGCAGCCATGAATGCCGACGGTCTTGCCGCGCAAGAGCTGCGCGGAGCCGCGCATCGGCCATTGCTTGCCGGCGCGGATGGCGCAATTCGAAAGCGAGATATCGCGCAAAAGGTCGAGGATCAACCCGAGCGTGAACTCGGAAACCGCCTCCTTATTGACCCCGGCATGCCAGCCGACCTTCACGCCGCGCTTGTTGAAGGCAGCCGGATCGACATGATCGAGCCCTGCCGAGCAGCAGGCGAGCACTTTGAGATTGGGCAGGGCCCGGAGCATCTCCTCATCCATGATCGGCCGGATGGCCGCAAGCACGGCGTCGCAATCCTTGAAGAGGTCGATATACGTTGCCCGGTCCATGTAATTGATGCCGTCGGGCGCGAATTTGGCATCCGGGTATTTGGCCAGCAGCTCGGCCTTCATTTCCGGGATGTTATAGAAAAAGTGGCAGGCAACCCCGACCTTGGGCATGGCTTCCTCTCCGGCTCTTGACGCTATCTTTCGTTTTGCAGTTGGCTTGAAGGAGGAGCGCTCCCTCTGCTCGCGTGCCAGACAGCGACTACCAAGATTTCCCCGCGGCGAGCGACATAGTAGAGATGATACCGTGTTCTTCGAAGGAGGAGACGGCGTGTACCGCTCTTTGATGAAACCCGGTAGACTCGACCAGTGTCTGGTGCAAGGCTGATAAGATCGATGGCCGCTGTGATTTCTTCTTCGAACAGATCAGGTGAAGCACGCCGATTTGCGCGCCACCATTCATCGACTTCCTTAATCTGTTGATGCGCCGGCGCTGTAATCCTAACGGTGCGAGTCACCGGCGGCGCTTGCGCAGTTCTTCCAATACATCAGACGCCAAATGCAGCTCGCCAGATTCGGCCGATTTTAGGGACCTTTCCAAAAAATCATGAAGGGCTTGCCGCTCTTCCGGAGAAAGGTCATCGCCCTCATCGTCAATGACCAGATCGAGCGTCATACCCTCCGGCAGATCGGTCGGCTCGTTGAGGATCAGACGGCCATTTTCGACACGGGCGCGTAATGAAGTCATAGGCAAAGTGTAGGTTTTGAGCGAGGCGTAGGCAAGGGATCGAGGTTACCGTCTAACCGATAGCATGGCCAGGCGAGACCGTCTAAGGTGCGGCTCCTTCCCGCGGGCCGCGCCCCGGCCCATATCAGCCCTGTTCAAGGATCGGCGACGAGAGACGCGATACGCATGGCGAGTTACGACCTTATCGTGATCGGCTCGGGGCCGGGCGGCTATGTCGCGGCCATCAGGGCAGCCCAGCTGAAGCTCAACACCGCGATCATCGAACGCGCCGAGCTTGGCGGCATTTGTCTCAATTGGGGCTGCATCCCGACCAAGGCGCTGCTGCGTTCGGCTGAGGCGTTTCACATGATGCAGCACGCCGCCGACTACGGCCTCAAGCTCGCCGGCGCCCCTGCCTATGACGCCGATGCCGTCGTCAAGCGCTCGCGCGCGGTGGCGGCCCAGCTCTCGAACGGCGTCAAGGGCCTCATGAAGAAGAACAAGATTACGGTCATCGAGGGCACGGCCAAGCTCAAGGCCCAGGGCGTCGTCACCGTCACAAAGGACGGCAAAGCCGAGGACCATCAGGCGAAGAACATCATCCTCGCGACCGGTGCGCGTGCGCGCGAGTTGAAGGGCCTGGAACCTGATGGCAAGCTCGTGTGGACTTACCGCGAGGCGATGGTGCCGCCGGCAATTCCGAAGTCGCTGCTGATTGTCGGCTCGGGCGCGATCGGTATCGAGTTCGCGAGCTTTTACCGAACGCTCGGCGCGGAGGTGACCGTGGTCGAGGTCGTCGATCGCATTTTGCCGGTCGAGGACGAAGAGATTGCAAAGGCTGCAACGCGCGCCTTCCAGAAACAAGGGATGAAAATCATCACCGGCGCTTCCGTCGAAAAGCTCGATCGCGGCAAGAACAGCGTGACGGCGACGATCAAAGCCAAAGACGGCAAGACCGAGACACTAACGGTCGAACGCGTCATCTCAGCGGTTGGCATTGTCGGCAACACGGAAAATATCGGGCTTGAAGCGCTCGGCATCAAGGTCGACCGCACGCATGTCGTGGTCAACGAATGGTGCGAGACGGGCGCGCCAGGCGTTTACGCGATCGGCGATCTCGTCGGGCCGCCATGGCTCGCACATAAAGCGAGCCACGAGGGCGTGATGGTCGCCGAGCGCATCGCCGGCGTGAAGGGTATGCACCCGATGAATGTGCAGAACGTTCCGGGCTGCACTTATTCGATGCCGCAAATTGCGAGCGTCGGCCTTACCGAAGCCGCGGCCAAGGCGAAGGGCTACGAAATTCGCGTCGGCCGCTTTCCGTTTGTCGGCAACGGCAAGGCAATTGCGCTCGGCGAGCCCGATGGCCTCGTCAAAACAATCTTTGATGTCAAGACCGGTGAGCTTTTGGGCGCGCACATGATCGGCGCCGAAGTCACCGAGCTCATTCAAGGCTACACGATTGCGAAGACACTCGAGACAACTGAAGCCGAATTAATTGAAACGGTCTTCCCGCATCCAACGCTTTCGGAAATGATGCATGAGAGCGTTTTGGATGCGTATGGCCGCGTGATTCATATTTGACGATGAATGAGTTTGGCGGGAGTGCGTGATGAGTGAGGCGCGTTGGTTCAGTCGGCGTGAAGCGTTGCTTGGCGTATCGGCTGGTTTGGCGGCAAGTTCGCTTCCGCACATCGCGCGGGCGGCTGTCGATCCCAAGGAGCAGCAATATCCAGTCATCACAAAACTTTTGGCCGAAGAGCTCAAGGCGATCGCGCCATCGATAAAGAAACAAGCAAAGCTCTATCCCTGTCTTGCAACATTGACGGACGGGCGCCAGCTTGACGGCGTCTACATGATCAGCGCCGCCGACCTTCTTAGGATCGACGACATAGAAAGCAAAACGATTTTGCCGCTGGGGCGTGTTGCGCATATCGAAGAGTCGCCGACGCGGTTGCCGGCGAAGCTGGCGAACAAGATTTATCGCTCGGGCGAATCCGCCATGGGCTATTACCTGTTCACGCTCGTGTTCAACGACGGCGCACAATTGCCGTGCCGCACCGGAGATTCCGTCGATTTCGTTGATTTGCCGCACAGCTTTGCGGACCGCAAGATCGTTAATGTCTTGCCCCATGTCGGCCAGAAAGTCGTCCCGGCCGGAAAGCCGCAAGGTCATGGCGCCGCCGCTGTCTGGTGCCCGTTCCGCGCGGCCTGACGGCTATAGCGTGCTCACAAGCTTCTTTGGGGCAGTGAGCGCATAACTCGCTCGAATGTGTCGTTTGATTTGTGGCCAACTCACGCGGCCGCGATCAAGACGCATGCCGGTCCATCCGCGCGGGCCGATATAGGCCGGGCTGTAATATCGCTCCGGATCAAGCTCGATCAATTCCTGCTGCTCGCCGGGCAAGCATTTGAAGCAGACGGAAATAATGCCGTCGCCATGATGGTTGTTGAGGAAATAGGCAAAGACTTTCTTCCGTACGCGGAATATTGCGTGATCCTTTGAATGCCCGCCTTCTTCGCGCGTGGCTTCGGGCAGCTTGAGGCAGATTGCGCTCAGTTGCTTGAGGAGTGCGGCGGCGTTGGTTCTGAGCTTCGCCTTTGCTGTCATCGATCCCTCTCCCGCGGGGGGGAGTTATATACTTGACTGACGATAACAAATCAACCATCCCTGTGCAGGACAGGGCAGCGTTCGAGGCCATGGCTGGGAGTAAAGACGCCCCAGACAGGCCGTTGCTTAATGATCCAAGACAGATAGCTATGGAGCACGCTTTCGACATTTGGTTTGGCGAAAACGAGCGGATGATGGAGGCGGGCTTTGATGTCGATTTTGATCAACTTCGCCTCGCGCTCAATGCCGCTTTTGCGAATTCGTCCAAGTCAGCGGATTGAATGTTAAGCAACTGTCGGAGTTCGGTCCCAGCGCTCGTTACCTCGGCAACGCGCGCTGTAAATTCCGCTAGAGTAAAAGTGTGTTCCACGGCCCCGTTTTTACCAGACGGTTTTCGCTCCAAGAAGGTTACAGTGCTGGCGTCGGACCTGACCCACGCATGCGCGATCAGATCGCGATTTGCGCCTTGAATCCGTCCGAGCGCGGCAAGCAACTCTGCTTTCTTGTCGTGTTCACCGTTTTTTATAAGATCAACAAGCAGCCGAATTTTCCGGCCAAACATCATCCCGGTTGTTATCAGATGAGCCTGTAGCGGTGTTACTTCGAGGAACTTATAGATGGCGTAGTCGACGTGAATATCAGCAGCGGACCAATTGTAGTGAAATTGACCTAGTTGCTCGTTAAATTCCTTTGAAAGAGCCATTGGCCCGGCCATCTTGTCACCCGATGAAAAAATCGCCCGATGAACTTTCAGAAAAGGCGACCGTCAAGCGTCTCGATGCCGCTCTTAAGCGCTCGCTCGAAATGAAGCCGCAACCGCACAAGCCAAAGCCGAGTCGGCCAAAGCGAGCTAGCCGCAAATCCAAAAAAGATGTAGGAGAGAAGTGATCCGCACGGGGTGCCAGCCCCGCGCTGGATCAAGACCGTGACCGCAACGCCATCGGTTAGTTGAATCTAGCCGATGAAAGGCGCGTTGTCACGTGATCAATGAATCCCCTTTGGAATTTCGATCCGGATGTTCGGATTTTCTCTCACTTCAAATTCGGCTAGTTGTTGCGGTGAGGCATGACCATCAAGAACGGCTTTGGGCACTATCATGCCCTGGCGCGCTCCTGACCGATTGGGAGTGCTGGCATATTGGCGCTGGCGAATTATTCGGATTGGCGACTGCCATCCTTCATCGGGCGATGCAAGCCAAGCTGGAACAAACCAAGTCGCTCCTTCGTATTCAACGGTGTCGATTGCTAAAATCGATTGGCCATCGCTTATAAACGTACGGGACACGCTCATTTTCAAATCTCCTAGGTTGTCTCGCAACTCCTAGGATAATCGGGCGGAAGGTGGGCGTCAGCGCCTAGCTTTCGCCCGTATCTTACGCCACCTGATAAATCGCCGCGCCAGATCCTCAGGCGATTGCGCTGTCAGTTCTCTGTCGATAAGTGAGCCGCTTGCCTTCTGCACCCATGATCGCTTTATCGGTGCGTTCGGCATCTTCGACGCCTAAGGCGCTGCGCTCATTGTAGCGGAAATCGAATTCGGCCAAATAGCGCTTCAAATGCGCCTCAGAGACGTGATGATATGTGCCGTTGATCCCGCGCTTGAGGATGCTGAAATAGCCCTCGATGGTGTTGGTGTGGGCCTCGCCGCGCACATATTCGCCAATGCCGTGATTGACGGTTTCATGGCTCTCGAACATGCCCGCGACCAAGCGATATTGCCCTTCGCCGTCCGTCATGAGCTTGGTGGTCTTGGTATCGGCCAATTGCTTTTTCAAGATCGGCTTAAGCGTTGCCGCGGTCACGTGTGGAATATGGTGCGAGCGCACCTTTCCGCCGCGCTCTACCAGTGAGAACACAGGCTCTTTGCCAACGCTGCCAATGTGCGAGGCATTGCGCTTGGACCGATGCTTGTTCTTCTCCTTGCCGCCGACATAGGTTTCGTCGGCCTCGACGGTCTTACCGCCGCCGCCGATCTTGGTGGGATGCAATTCGCGCATGGCCTCGCGCACGCGCATCGCCATGAACCATGCGCTTTTGTACGTGATGTTGAGCGTCCGGTGCAGCTGATGGGCCGATATGCCCTTCTTGCTCGATGCCATCAGCCGAAAGGCCAACAGCCATTTATGGAGCGGGATATGGCTGCGCTCGTAAACCGTGCCCGTGCGCACTGTGAATTTATCATGGCAGGCTTCGCAATAGAACCAGCCCGGCCCCATCGACTCGCCGCCCAATTCGCGTGCCTGACCGATCACGCCGCAATGCGGGCACGAAATCTCTTTCGGCCAGCGCATTTTTTCGAGATGCTTCCGGGCGGCGTCTTCGTCGTGGTAAATGATGTGGGAAAGTTCAACGGGCGTCATGGGATAGCTCCTATGACGCGATAATGCATTAAATGGGTCTGTCAGTCAAGTATATAATTCCCCCCGCGGGGAGAGGGTAGGGTGAGGGGTTTCCAGCAAGCAAGGACGCTTGTTGTTAACCCCCTCACCCGGACGCGTTCCGCGTCCGACCTCTCCCCGAGGGAGAGGTGACGACTGCAAGCGACTAAGCTTAGCCGTTCCAGTAGCTCACGAGGTCATCGAGCTTCGGCCGCGCGCGCTCAGTGACTTGCGGCACGGTGCCGAGCCCGACAAAACCGGCGATGCGCTCATTCGCTTTCAATCCGAGCGCCGCGAATATCTTCTTGTCATAGCCATACCATTCGGTGATCCAGGATCCCGAAAAGCCCATCGCGTTCGCGGCGATGAGGAGCGTTGTGCACACCGCGCCGGATGAAAGCTCTTGCTCCCACACCGGTATCTTGATGCCTGGGGTTACGCGGCTGACGACGCCGACGATCACGGGCGTATTGGCAAAGCGCCCGCGTTCCAGCGCCAGCCGCTCCGGCGGGGAAGCAGGCTCATTCTCCGCCCAGGTCTTGGCGAGAAGCTCGCCGAATTTGGCGCGCGCGGCGCCCTCGATCACCAGAAAGCGCCAGGGCACAAGCTTGCCATGGTCGGGCGCACGGCTCGCGATCGCGAGCAGCGTCATGAGCTGCTCTTTGCTCGGGCCCGGCGCGCGCAGTTCTGCAAATTTTGCCGAGCGGCGCGAGCGCAGCAGATCGAGCGTTTGCTTGTTGGGGTGCACGGGCTCGAGGGGCGCGCCATCCTGATAGCGTGCGGTCGCGGTTTCTTCACTCATGGCGGTCCTCATCAGTCACTAGCGACATAGCGAGCACATTGGTGCGAGGCAATCCCTCGACGCCCGTCAGGCGATAAGTCCGTGACGAGATTGACATAATTGCACCGGATAGGCGCCGGCAAAACGCGGTTTCGCAGAGGAATGTGGCCGCCGGCACTCTTTAAAAGCAGGGTCCTTAAGATTAGTGTTCGGGCCGCGTTCGCTTGTGGGGATCGCAGTCCTTATGGGTCAATTCTTGCGCTCTTGGCAGGGCATAGTGCTGCTCGTGATCGTTTTGATCGCGGCGGGCGGCGGCGCTGCGTGGTGGCTGACGCGGCCCGCGCCGGTCGTCGATCCGTTGGCGGCCTTCAAACAGAAAGGCGTTATCGCCGTCGGCGTGCGGCTGGGTGCAGCGCCATTCTCGTCGATAGACGATCATCACGTCATCGTCGGCTATGAGCCCGACATTGCGGCTGCGCTCGCTTCCGCCATTGGTGTCAAGGCCAAACTCGTGGCCATCGACAACACCAATGCGCTCGATTTTCTGCGCCGGGGTGTCGTCGATGTCTTGATTGTGCCGCGCACTGGCGCCGATCTCAGAGATCCTACCATTCGTCTGATCGAACCCGGTTACTACGCTTCGGGATTCAATGCTGTCGTGCTGCGCGGCAAATCACTGCACGCCTGGGAAGATTTGAAGAGCCAGCCGGTATGCGGCCTTGAGGGAAATCCGCCGGCGCAGCAAATCATCGAAGAGCTTGGCGGCAACTATATCGCCTTTGCGGATCGCGCGACCGCCCTTGAAGCGCTTATGGCAGAGCGCTGCGTTGCCTTCGTGAGCGACGAAGTCGCCCTTGCGGAAGCGCTCAAGGACGATGTCGACCGCCGCTTCACCATGGCGCTCGACACGATCGACGTTACGCCCTGGACGATTGGCGTGCGCGCGGCCGATACCGCGTTAGGCGATTTTATTGCACTTAAACTCGCGGATTATCACAGGACAGGCTTCCTGTTGGAGCGCGCGAGCTCTTGGCAATTGCCCGCAAATCCCTATCTTGCGGCCATGCGGCAATATTACAGCCGTTAGTGCCCTGAGCCGGTAGTTTCAAATTTACCTCAGCCTGCCTGTGATATCAGTCACCCCGGCGGGCTTTGTCCGGGAGTGGGCGGGATGCCATATAATGTGGACGGGTCCTAAGCAGGGCCGAGGAGCCATGATGAGTGATACCCGCAAGCGCTCTGCCCGAGGCAACAAGGCGGAGATCGGTCGCAGCGAAGACGAGATCGCTGTCGTTGATCCCGTGTGGTCGCGCGTGCGCCGCGAGGCGTCCGATCTCGCTGCGGCAGAGCCGGCGCTGGCGAGCTTCCTCTACACAACTGTTCTTCATCATGACCGCTTCGAGAATGCGATGAGCTATCTGCTTGCGCAAAAGCTCGCCACGGCGGATTTGGGTGCGCTGCTCATCCGGCAATTGTTGGATGAGGCTTACGCCGCGCGGCCGGAGATCGGCCAAGAGATGCGCGCCGACATCGTTGCCATTTATGACCGCGATCCGGCTTCGCGCTCCTATGTCGAACCGATCCTTTATTTCAAAGGCTTTCATGCGCTGCAGGCCTATCGCGTGACGCATTGGCTGTGGAACGAGGGCCGCGAGTCCATGGCGCTTTATCTTCAGAACACGATCTCCGACCGGTTCGCTGTCGACATTCACCCGGCGGCGCGTATCGGGCGCGGCGTGCTGATCGATCACGGCACCGGCGTGGTGATCGGCGAAACCGCGGTCGTTGAGGACGATGTCTCAATGCTGCAAGGCGTGACGCTTGGCGGCACGGGCAAGGAAGTCGGCGACCGGCATCCGAAGATTCGCCGTGGCGTGCTCTTGGGCGCTGGGGCAACCGTGCTCGGCAATATCGAGGTCGGTGCCTATAGCCGGGTCGGCGCGGGCGCTGTCGTTTTAACGCCAGTGCCAGAGCACTCTACGGCAGCCGGTGTCCCTGCGCGGATTATCGGCGTCGAGACGGGCGAGCAGCCCTCGCATGCTATGGATCACATGATCCGCTCGGGCGATATCGTCGACTACGTGATCTAGATTTGATCGAATCAGTCTCATCCTTCGACAAGCTCAGGATGAGGTGTCATACCTTCGCCCTCATGGTGAGCCTGTCGAACCATGAGAGACACGCGCTTCCATCTAAAACGATCATGCGCTAGCTGCCTTGGCCCCTCACCCTTCCCTCTCCCTGAAGGGAGAGGGTTTATGAATTTTTACCTCGCCCTTTAGGGAGAGGTCGGATCGTTGCAACGCAACGATCCGGGCCTTCGCCCGCCGTAGGTAGCTTCGCGCAAATTGTTCTTCATTTGGCTTCGGCCCGCGTAGGCGGGTGAGGGTGTGGCATGCAAACCCCCCGTTAACCATAACGCGCGAGCCTTGGCGACGCGGCAAACAAGCCGCGATGAACAAAAGGGCAATCGCCATGTTCGCCTGGATCAAATCGATCATCGAGCGGGTCATGATCTACTCTCATCACATCGGTAACGCGCTCACCGGTGTCTTCGCATTCGGTTTTGTTGCGTATCTTCTCGATATCGGCGGCTTCAGAACGCAAGCGCTGAGCCATGGCGGCGTGCATGGACCCGCGCTCACCTTCATCGGCTCGGTGATTGCAGTGTTTCTCGCGCTGAACGTCGCGATGAAGCGGCTGATGGGCAAGCACGGCGTGTTTTAGCGGGGCGCACATTCAACTCTCCCCCCTCCCTCTGGGAGGGGTTAGGGGAGGGAGGTCAGAGCGTCAGCGCGCGCCGCAAAATCCCCCTCCTGCCTCCCCCAT
>JBAQHC010000438.1:0-2056 GCA_049288095.1 Alphaproteobacteria bacterium
CAGCAACGGTTGTCGCAAGCCCCAAGGTGGCGACATAGATCGCGCTCATAAAGAGCCATTTGATCAGCGTGAGCCAAACCGATTGCCGATAATAGCCGCACGCTGACCAAATGACGAAAACGAGTGCAGCGGCAAGTGTCAGATTTCCGGCATAACTCGGCAGGAGATTGCCGACGATCAGAAACACGAACAGGCCGGCATGAAGGTAGAAAGAGAAGGCGAGGTGATCGATGAAGAAGAGGGTTTTGCGCCAGTAGAAGAGCCGCAGCAACAAAGCGAGCACGGGCACCATGAAGAAAGCGATACGCGGCAGCCATTCATTGAAGGCGCGGTCGAAGCCCGCTTTATCGTCGGACGCCTTTTTCAGCTCGGCACGGATCTGCGATTTTATATGCTCAAGCCATGTGGGTTCTGCCTTTGCCTTCTGGCCGGCTAATTGCGTCGGGATCGATGATTGCGATGAGAGCGGCGGTGAGCCGCCGATATTGACAACGACGAAGTGCTCGCCGCCGAGACTCATCAACAGAAACAGAATCAAACTGATTGCGAGATAGAATCGGAAAGGCGAGGCGTAAGTTTGCCGCTTGCCCTCGCTCCAGCCGCGCGCGACCGCGCCGGGATGGCGAAACAGCTCCCAGAATGTCGTCAGGAAGCGCGCATCGATCGAAAACGTGTCCTCGATCATTTCGCGCGCGAGAGACCAAGCGGTACGATGGAAATCATCGTCCTTTTCCGCATTTGGCGCAGAAGGGGCCATTAAGCGCCGCGCCGCAGTTACGGCAAACAGTCGACGAGATGGTTCTAGGCGCGCGCGGCATTGCTTCGGATCAGATATCTTTGCGCTCAAGAAACGAAATGAGTGCAGGAACGGCGCGCGCATCCTGCATCATGAATCCGTGGCCGCCTTCGAACATTTGTAGTTCCGCACGCGGAATGCGCCGCGCCATCTTTTCCTGTGTTTCAGGCAATGCCATGCCGTCATAGAGGCCGCCGGCAATCAAGACCGGACACCTGATTTGCGGCAGCCGGTCCCAAGTGTCGTGATGCGCCCGCGCTTCGATCTGGCGGGCGGCACCCACCGCATAGCCCGGCTCACCGGCATATGGATTGATCATCGTCGTGAGCAATCGGTATTCGCTTGGATGCGCCTTGGCCCAAGCCGTGTCGTGGCGCGTATCGCTGATAGGCACCATGTGGCGGGCGCGCTCCTCCGCGCTCAGATGCTGAATGGTGTGCAAGGGATAAGAAGAGCCGCCAGCGCCGCCGGGCGATGTGCAGGCGAGCACGAGGCGCTCGACCATCTGAGGATGTCGCAGCACAAGCTCTTGCGCGACCATGCCGCCGAAGGAGACGCCGATCACACGCGCCGATTGCCAGCCGATTGCGCGCATAAGGCCCGCGGCATCATCGGCATAGTCGGCCATCGTATACGGACGATCTGGCTTGCCCGATTGGCCGAGGCCGCGCTGATCATAAACCAGCGTATCGAAGTGTTTGGGCCAAACGCCATCGAGCGTGCCCGGCTTCAAGCGCAGATCGCCGCCGGTACCAGAAATAAACAGCAGGCGCGGGAGGCGTTCATCGCCCTTACGCTCATAGTAGATGTCGATATCGCCGACTCTGACCTTCGGCATCCGTCCCTCGCATGGCCGCCGCGAAGCGAATTTCTTCGTGCCTAAGGCGAGGGTTTACTCAGGCCATGAGCCCGAGCGCAAGCGCAAGATCACCGAGACGGATGACTCGCGTGTGAATTCAGGTTCAGAGCACGGCCGTCGTGGCGCCTGAGGCGACGTGCGGCGCGAGCGGCTGAGGAGGCTGCGAGGCGCTGCGTCCCATCGGCGTAGCGACTCCCAAAGTCATCGCGATCGCGAGGACGAGAATTGCCATGATGAAGGTCTGCAAGAAACCCTGAACCGCTGCCATGGTGAGCTCCCGAACCCAGCACTCAACATCGCCAAATTTAGGCCGCAGGCATTCAGACTTCGTTGAAGCTGCCATTCAAATTAAACACGAAATTATCGAGAGGGCAAAAAGATAAAATTGTTCACATAATCCT
>JBAQHC010000439.1:0-3411 GCA_049288095.1 Alphaproteobacteria bacterium
GTAGCTGGTGGCGGTGCGGCCGTTGCCGGTGCAGTAGCCGTAGGAGCGGTGGAAGCCGGCGCTGTCGCCCCCGTGGGCGCCGATGCAGAGGCATTGGGAGAAGCAGGGGCGGCACCCTCAGGAGCAGCCGTCGACGATGCGGCTGGTGGTGTGCCCGCGGGCGCTTCACCCGGCGCGGCGGCCGGGGCGGCTTCGGCGGCGGACTTTTGCGGCGGCGGCAACGGGACCGGGTTGTCCGAGTTCGTGCGCAGCCAAGCAATCAAATTGGCGCGTTCGGTCTCCTTGGGCAAACCGACAAACGTCATAGCCGTGCCAGGCAGGAAATCGCGCGGGCTCTTCAAGAAATTCCAAAGCCGGTCGAACGTCCAATTGCCGCCGAACTTGAGCATCGCTGAAGAGTAGTTGAATGCGGCGCCCATATGTGCGGTCGGCCCGCCGACAATGCCATAAAGATTTGGTCCGGTCGCAGCTGGCTGGCCCTTGTCGAGCGTGTGACACGCGGTGCATTTGCTGCGGGCGATTTGCTCGCCCTTCTTCACATCTGCCGCGGCGAGCGCAGTGCCGATATCAACCGGTGCCGCAGCAGCCGGCGCGCCGCCTGCAGTGCCGCTTGCCGCGACCTCGACCGGGTAAGCATCCTTCGTCAGCGGCTCGACGCGATAAACGGTGTTCGCGACATTGCCGATCCCGATGATCAAGAGCGCAGTGCCGAGGACTGCGCCGAGGATTTTGTTGATCTCAAAGCCATCCATGCTGTTCGCCTCGGGCTCTCACGCTTGCGGGATTGGCGTCGGCGGGAAACGCGACGCAAGGAAGCGAGGCGAAGCTATAGGGCAAGGCCAATTTAGGCAACAAGATCAGCACCCTGCGGCACCCATTGTGACCCGTCGTCAGGCGCCAATTTTTTGCGGCCAAGCGTCGCAGCGCTTGGCTTATTTCCCCATGGAGCCTAGGGTCGCGCCCGCTTTGAAGGTTGTGGAGTTACTGGATGCCGCAAACAGCGGGCGAGGCTGCCAAACGTAAGCGTATCGCCTATCAAGGCGAACCCGGCGCCTATTCTCATCTGGCGTGCAACCGATTCTTCCCCGAGCTTGAGGCTGTCCCTTGTGACACATTCGAAGATGCTTTTTCGGCGATTGCCGAGGGGCGGGTCGATCTCGGCATGATCCCGATCGAAAACTCGCTCGCGGGCCGCGTTGCGGATATCCACCATCTTTTGCCGGAATCGGGTCTTTATGTGATCGGCGAGCGCTTCCGGCCCGTCCACCATCAGCTGCTGGGACTTAGGGGCGCAAAGCTCGAAAATCTTAAAACCGTCATGAGCCACACCCAGGCGCTCGGCCAGTGCCGCATGCATTTACGCAAACTGGGTTTGAAGCCGGTGGTCGCCGCCGACACGGCGGGTGCTGCGCGCCTCATCGCGCAAATGAAGGATCCGAGCGTCGGCGCGCTGGCATCCGAGCTCGCGGCCGAGATTTACGGGCTCGATATTTTGAAGCCCGACATGGAGGATGCCGCGCACAACACCACGCGCTTTGTGGTCTTGAGCCGTGAGCCCGATGATGCCGAGCCCGGCAACGGCCCGGTGATCACGACGCTTGTATTCCGTGTACGGAACGTTCCCGCGGCGCTCTACAAAGCGCTCGGTGGCTTTGCCACCAACGGCGTCAACATGACCAAGCTCGAAAGCTATCAGCTCGAAGGCTCGTTCAGCGCGACGCAGTTTTATGCCGACATCGAGGGCCACCCACAGGACCGCTTAGTGCGCCTCGCGATCGAGGAACTTGAGTTCTTCTCAACCCAGGTGAAAGTCTTGGGCGTTTATCCGGCCGACCCCTTCCGCGCTCAAACCAAGCCGTCTGCTTAAGGCGCGCGTCCGGTTGCCCAGGCTTTCATGAGCTGATGCGCAACCGCCATCGGCGGCGGCGTCATCAATTTGTCGGGGTGCTTGCCCTCGAGCATCAGCAGCAAATTCTCGCGGCTCATCCAGCGCGCTTCGGCGAGCTCATCCGTATCGACATTGAGGTCCATGCTTTTGACCTCGGCGAGGCAGCCGATCATCAGCGACGCCGGAAACGGCCAAGGCTGCGTCCACATGTAATGGACCGTGTGCGCCTCAACGCCCGCTTCCTCTTTGAGCTCGCGCGCAACCGCCTCTTCGATCGTTTCGCCGGGCTCGACGAAGCCGGCGAGCGTTGAAAGGAATGAAGGCGGCCATTGTTTGCCGCGGCCCAACAGCGCGTTGTCGCCGTGAATGGCGAGCATGATGACAGCAGGGTCGGTGCGCGGGAAATGCTGGCTCCCGCACGAGGGACAATTGCGCTGATAGCCGGCTTGCACCATCTCGGTCGGCGCGCCGCAATTTGCGCAGAATTTGTGCCGCGCGTGCCAATCGATCAGCGCTTTGGCCTGAGCGAGCATTGCCGCATCGCCCGGCGGCAGCGAGCCGCCGGCCATCCGCAGCTCGGCGAACTGGCCGCGTCCGGTGAGCGGCGGCATCTCGGCGGGCTTCTCGATCGCCGAGATGTCGATGGCAAAACGAGCCTCGCCGTTTTCGAGCCCGATGAACACTTCGGTCGCGCCTTGCGGCACAAGGCGCGCGATCTCCTCAGCATTCACCCATATGACGGATTTGATCTCGCGCGGATTGGGGGCGTTTGCGAGAAACGGCAACAGCTTGTGGAAAAGCGCGATCTTGGTAGTAGGCGCCGCTTTGAGGCGCACCAGCTCTTCCGGTTTCCCGCGCAAATGCGCCGCACGATCGACTGGCGAATTGGCAAAAGCGCAAGGGTTTTCGAAGAGCTTCATTGCGGCCGTTTCCCTTTGCTGTTTGGCTCAACTACACACCCTCAAGGATTTAAGGGCAACGGCTTGCAGGCGCCGCCGGGCGGTCTACAGTCTCTCCCGGGAGGCTGGCGGTGGACGAGCTCCTCGCCAACCCGGTCAGGTCCGGAAGGAAGCAGCCGTAACGAGTTTAGGCGCGGGTCATCGTCCGGCCTCCCACCTTGCATTTTGACGTTAGCGTATTGATGAACGATCTGCCGCCACAGACCGAAAGTCCTGTTGACGAACCGAGCCTGGATCTCGGCGCGCCGCCGAGAGCCCCGCGCGAGTCCGGCTATCGCGTGCTCGCGCGCAAATATCGCCCGCAGCGCTTTGAGGATCTGATCGGCCAGGAAGCGATGGTGCGGACGCTCACCAACGCGTTCGCGAGCGGCCGCATCGCACATGCCTTCATGCTCACCGGTGTGCGCGGCGTCGGCAAGACGACGACCGCGCGCATCATCGCGCGTGCGTTGAATTATGTGGGTCTTGACGGACGCCAAGGGCCGACAATGGATTTGTCCTCGCCCGGTGTGCATGACGCGGCAATCGCCGAGTCACGCCACCCGGATGTCATCGAGATGGATG
>JBAQHC010000440.1:0-7213 GCA_049288095.1 Alphaproteobacteria bacterium
GGCGTGGCCGAGCCTGCGCCCGAATCCATGCTGCCGCCGGAAGCCGGCGGCGTAGCCGTCTCCGGAGCCGTCGTCGTGGTCGACTCCGGTGTCGTCGTTGTGGTCGTCGTGCTCTCCGACGACGGAGTCGTCGTGCTTGCACCCTGCTGGCCGCAAGCCGCGAGGCCTAGGGTAAGCGCCAAAGCGCTCACGCCGAGGATCGCACCAAGGCGGAATTTCGTCTGCGATGTGGGATTGGTCATATAGCTCCTCCTCCCCCTGTCCCGAAGCGCCACATTAGCGCCCCCAGGGATTCACTGCAATCTAGTGGTCTGTGGAACCTTAACCTCCGTTTGAGGTAAGGCGCCATAGACTCGCATGTTTATAGCCAATGATCGGCCAAAGGGCGACGGCGAAAGCATGCGCGATATTGTTGCGTCTGAGGACAAGCTTGTTGCCGGTTCGTTCCAGACCCGGGAGTGCGGTCTCTTCGCTGAGCACTACGCCTCGCTTCAACGTGATACGGGCCTC
Organism: Alphaproteobacteria bacterium; assembly: GCA_049288095.1. Classification (GTDB taxonomy): domain Bacteria; phylum Pseudomonadota; class Alphaproteobacteria; order CAWBKL01; family CAWBKL01; genus CAWBKL01. The sequence continues at coordinate 511 of JBAQHC010000440.1, forward strand.
ACTGTCCCGCCGCGCAAAACATTCGACCCGTCCAACGCACGCGCCCTTTTGCCCTATCTCAGTATTATCGAGATCAAAGAGCCAAAGCTCGCGCTCGTGCGCCTGGTCGGCACTGCCATCGTAAATCGCACACGCATCGACAATACCGGGCGCAATTTGCTCGACATGCTGCCGGAGCAATCTCGCGACTGGAGTTGGGGTCATTTCAAGCGCATTACGGACACGCCGTGCGGATCGACCTTCCTGTCGAAGGAAGATTACGCGGATGTAAGTTTGTGGATCGAGGTCGTGAGCTTTCCACTTGCCGACGCTGAGGGCTTGCCGCGCTTTATCCTCTCACTCTCCGTTGAGGTTGATCGCCAGCAACTCGCGCTGCGCGGCAGTCAAGCGATGCAGATCGGTGAGCTCAACAGCTATCGCTACATCGACATCGGCGACGGTATCTAGCCGGTCAGCCAAACGATAATCCGTATGCGGATTGTATCTTTGCGCGGAGCTGCGCGGCGGCACGGCCCTCACCAGTTGAGACGGCCGCCGCGATTTCGCATAATGTCCAAGAGCTGCCGCGCTTTGCGCCGGTGCCAGCGGGAGATTGAAAACCCATGTGGTCTCGCATCGCCGTTATCGGCGCCATCTGCGCGGCATTGCTTCTCGGGGTATATTTTCTCGTTGGAGGCGGCCACCGCTCCGCGCCAGCACAAGCCACACATGGGTCCGAGCAGGATATCAAAGTCTCTTCCTCCGAAATAAGGATCGACTTCGGCGGCAAGCCCGAGGGCCCGGCGGCAACTTTGGATCTCGGCGATAACGGCGTTTTGGGCGCCTTTAATGGGCAGATTGTGACTCTTGCGCCTCGCCCGATCTTGTTCGTCGACGGCAAAGCGAATGTCAGCGGCGGTGCGCCGGCAACTCCGGCGCTTCAAGCAAGCTACGCCAAGCTCCGCGCCTTCATGACCGCGCACAAATTGAAAGCCGCGGGGCCGCCGATCGCACTCAATGAGGATTTCGATACCGCCAAGCATATCTGGAAATATCGCGCCGGAATCCCGCTCGCCGGGGCGCCGGCAACGCCGCCGGCCGCCGGCGAAGGCGTTGTGCTGGCCAAGAGCTATGGCGGGACGGCCGTTCGATTTGTGCATTTGGGGGATCCGAACCAAGCAGAATCGACTTACGCCAAGATTGCGCAATGGATGCAATTGAAGAGTCTCACCGCGAGCGGGCCGAGCTGGGAAGAATATACCAGCGATCCGCAAACGCCAGTTTCGACATGGCGAACCAACATCTATGTCCCGCTAGGCTAGCTTGATAAGGAGGCGCGTTTGTTTCAGAGCATGGCCGCGTTGCGTGCCGTCAGTTATCTGACGCCCATCGTGATGCTCATCGTATCGAATGCCTTTATGACCACGGCGTGGTATTGGCATTTGAAGTTCAGGGATAAACCGCTTTTTACGGTCATCCTGATCAGTTGGGGGATCGCGTTCGTCGAATATTGCTTTGCCGTGCCCGCCAATCGCTTCGGCTATGGGACCTACAGCGCCAACGAGCTCAAGACAATCCAAGAAGTCGTTACGCTTACGGTCTTTGCCGTGTTTTCAATCACTTATCTCGGCGAGTCGTTTCGCTGGCAGCAGGTCGTGGGCTTTGCGCTGATCGCAGCCGGGGCCTTCTTCGTTTTCCAGGGCGGCAAAACGGGGGCTTAAAAGCCACTTCCCGCGTGCGTTGTGGTATGAATCTGCGGGGTTTCTTGAGCGCAGGGGGCGCTGTGGGGGGCTAAAATGAGATTGCTGCGGGGTGTGATCCTTACATTGGTCTTTGGTGCGGCGCTGGCCGCGGTCGTTGGGCTGTTCTTGCCGTCGACGGTTTCGGTCAGCCGGTTTGTGATCGTCAATGCACCGAAGGCGAAGGTCTTCGCGACCATCGATTCATTGCGCGCATTTTCGCGTTGGTCGCCGTGGACCGAGCGCGATCCCGCCATCAAGTTCCGCTTTGACGGACCTGACTCGGGTGTCGGTCAGAAGATGCATTGGGAGAGCGCACAAAAGAATGTCGGCTCAGGCTCGATGGAAATCACCGATAGCCTCACGAATGAAAAACTCGTGATGAGCATCGTGTTCGGCGGTCAGGGCCATGCGGGCAGCAGCCTTGCGCTCGAGGATTTTGCCGGCGGCGGCACCAAGGTGACCTGGAGCTTTTCCTATACGGTCGGGGCCAATCCCTTCGCACGATATGTCGGGCTCATTATGCCGAGCGTTATCGGCGATGAGTATGCGCATGGGCTCTCGCGTCTTAAGAGCTATGTCGAGACGATTCCAAAAGTCGATATTTCGGATTTGCAAGTGTCGCGCGTCTCACTCGCGCCGCGCACGCTCATTTCCGCCAGCGAAACAGCGATCAACACGCCGGAAGGCATGACGCATGCGCTTGCCGCCGCGTACAAGGTGCTTGCTGCGGCGATGAAGTCAACAAAGCTCGCTCCAGACGGTGCGCCGATCTCGGTCGCCGAGTCCGTTAAGAACAACGACGTGACGATCGAGTGCTCGTTCCCAGTCAAGGATTTGCCGAAGGATTTGGCGCTTCCGCAAGGCGTTCATGGCGGAAAGCTGGCGGAGGGCGAGGCCCTGAGCGTTGCATATAAGGGCGATCTCGCGGGCCTCCAGACGACTTACGTCAAGCTGTTGGCTTATGCACTGACCAAAGGATGGAAAGTGCGCGGCTCGAGCTGGAATGAATATCTTGCCGATCCGGCCGCGAGCGCACAGCTCGACATCAACATCTATCTGCCGGTCGAGTGAGCCTTGCGTTTAATGGCAGAGGTGAGGCCCGCGCCCGCTTGGTCGCGATCGATGATCGTCTCTGCTTGCGCTCTGATTGCGCGCCCGGCTTTAGCGACGGAGATTTCCGAGCCGGAGGCGGCAAGCACGCCGTAAAGGCCGCGCGCGCGGTCGACCCAGGCATAGAGCCCAACAACATCCTGCTCGACGACCGTGCAGGCCCCGCTTTCGTCTTTACGCGCGCAGGACCCGCTGCCGATCAGCTGCGGCTGAAATACCAGAGCGGCTGAGCTCGCCGAAAGAATTTGAATACCGTTTTGTCTTCCGCCATTAGCGAGGACGGAGAGAAGGCGCGCATAATCCCGCACATTGGTTGAAAGCGTGGGGGCGGGCTCTCTGGCGCCCATCGCCTTCGAAAGGCCGGTCGATTTCGGATAGCCCGTGCCCGCTAAGGTCAGAGGCTTCGCGATCCACTCCTCGAACAGTGAATTCCACGGCCGCGCGGTTGCCGATTCAGCAACGAGCATGAGCGTCTTGGCGGCGCGGTCGGCCAATTTGCCGCCCGAGGCGCGTGCGATCATCAGCCCACGAATGGTCGTTTTCGCGAACGGGCTAGCTTTGTCGAGCGACAGATACTTCCGCGCAGGATCGTCGAGCTCGAAAAATCCCGAGTCCGCAAGGCTCAGCATCAACATGAGCTCGGCGATGCTGGATTTAGGCGCAAGGCGAACCGGCGTGCCGAAATCGGCCTTGCCCGATGTCTCGACGTAGAAGATCGAATCCTTGTTACCGATGAACAGCGCATCGCCGCGCGCGCCTGAATCGGCGAGCGTGGTCTTGAGTGTCGCCGAGATGGCCTCGAATCCGTTGCCCGAGGCGGCCGCGGCCGGCGAAAGGCTCGCGAGCGCGGCAAGGCATGCGGCTGTCATCAAACGCAGATACATCGCTGGCTCCCGATAGGAGGCGCGCTTCCATATGCCTGAAGAATCCTAAGATCGGGTTGTAAGCGGGCGCGTAATTATCGGCAGTCAACCAAGCGTTTTGCCCGCGGCGGCGGAACTAGAGCAGGGGCGCCAGCGCGGCCACGATTGTCACGGCCCAAAGCAGGATCGCAAACCAATGAAGGTTCTCGCGTGCCTTGCGTGCGAGCTTGTCGATTCCGCTCGTCCTGGGTCCGTGGTGCGAATGATGCGCCGTCATGGTGCGTGAACTAGCGCCCGAGTTCGGCGCTATTGCGGGATCATTGGGGCGACAATGAGATAGTTGGTAAAGGCGGCATGAATGTCGGTCGCCGGGCTGCTCCGAAGACGCCCTCCAAGGTTGACAAAGCATTGCGAAGGGCGGAAACGAAGGGCCGCGATTTTTGGGCCCTTTTGAGGAGTTTTCCCCGTGTCCGGCTCTCATTTTCTGTCCGCTGCCATCGAGCGCGTGAAGCCATCGCCGACGCTTGCCGCCAGCAAGCGCGCGCGGGCGCTCAAGGCGGAGGGCAAGGACATCATCATGCTCGATGCGGGCGAGCCCGATTTCGACACGCCCGAGAATGTCAAAGAGGCCGGCATCCGCGCCATTCGCGAGGGCAAGACGAAATACACCGATGTCGACGGCATTCCTGAGCTCAAGGCTGCCGTGGCGGAGAAGTTCAAGCGCGAGAACGGGCTCTCCTACAAGCCGAGCCAGGTGATCGTCACGCCCGGCGGCAAGGCGGTGATCTTCAACGCCATGATGGCAACGCTCAATCCGGGCGATGAGGTGCTCGTGCCGGTGCCTTATTGGGTGAGCTATCCGGATATGGTGCACATGGCGGGCGGCAAGCCGGTGTTTGTGGCGACGACCGAAGAGACGAATTTTAAAATGCGTCCGGCCGATTTGGAGCGCGCGATCACCTCACGCACCAAATGGATTATCTTCAACTCGCCGTCGAACCCTTCGGGCGCCGCTTATACGCGCGCCGAGCTGAAGGCGATCACCGATGTGCTCATGCGCCACCCGCAAGTGTGGGTGCTTAGCGACGACATGTATGAGCATCTCGTCTATGACGGCTTTGAGTTTTTCACGCCCGCGCAAGTCGAGCCCAAGCTTTACGAGCGCACGCTGACGATGAACGGCGCCTCGAAGGCGTATGCGATGACGGGGTGGCGCATCGGCTATGCGGCCGGGCCGGAGCCCTTGATCCGCGCGATGGCGAAAGTGATGTCGCAATCGACCTCGAACGCGACCTCGATCTCGCAATATGCGGTGGTCGAAGCGCTCAACGGGCCGCAGGATTTCATCCCCAAGCGCGCTGAAGCTTTCAAGAAGCGGCGCGATCTTGTCGTCTCGATGCTCAATCAGGCGAAGGGCATCAAATGCCACAAGCCGGAGGGCGCGTTTTATGTCTATCCGTCATGCGCGGGCGTGCTCGGCAAGACGGCGGAGACTGGTCGTGTCATCGAGACGGATGAGGATTTCGTGATGGAATTGCTCGCCGCCGAAGGCGTTTCGGTCGTGCATGGGAGCGCGTTCGGGCTCGCGCCGCATTTCCGCATTTCCTATGCGGTGTCGGATGCGCAGCTTGAGGATGCGTGCCATCGTATCCAGCGCTTCTGCGCTTCATTGCGCTAAGTGCCCGCGCGCCGGCCTTAGTAGGGTGTACTGGCCGCGGGCGGCAGCACCGTTTGTGGCATGTTGAATTGCTGGTATGGCGCCAGTACGGTGAGCGGCGTTTGCGGTGTTGACCGGCTCGCTGTGGCAGCGCCGGTTTGCACCATCACGAACTCTGTGTTGTCGGTGCCGGACACCTCGATATCGCAATCGCCCCACTTTGCGGGCAGTTCCCACTGCGCGCCTTCTTTGAAGGCCATCTCGGCGCCCTGGCGGTTGCAGGAGACACGGATTTTGTCGAGGCTGCCCTTGGTGACATTGGCGATACTAAACTTGCGACGCACAGGCCGGTTAAGCCAGGTCCCGCCTATGATGCGCCCAGAAATCCCGAGCGGCTGATCGGAGGCGAGTGCGTCGCTAATAGTCTTTCGCTGCGACACGAGCAGGTCGGTTGGGGCAATCGGCTCGAGCGCTGCGATTCTGTCGTAGGTAACAAGCGCGTCGCCATAAAGGCCAAGATTTGCTTCGGCAGTGAATCTATTTCGCAACGCGATCTTGAGCATGTCGTCCGGCAGCATCGCGGACGATGCTAACTGAACTTTCTTATTGATGCGTGTGCCGAGCTCTGGACCCTGGGGCTGCCGGGAGACCTTCATGACAGGGGTGGCGCTTCGGATGGCGCGGTACGCCGCCACACGGTCGCCCAATCCATTCTCGGCCGAGTAAAGGAGGGTTTCAAGAATCGCGTATTCGTAAAGCAAACGGATTGAATGGCTGTCCCGCGCCTCTTGAATGGCGGCTTTAGCTTCAGCGTATTGCTTGCCTTGCAGCAGCTTGATGATCTTCTCGTAGCGCGATGAAAATGTGGGATAGGCGCCGGCTGTCATCTCTGGGTAGGTGAAAGGAATGTCGAATGTGTAATTCTTCCAGTCAGTCGGCTTGCCATCGGCCGTCGCGGGCTTGAACTTCCAATTCTTGGCGGCAGCGATCGTGGCGTCCTTGAACGTGTCGAGGCCAAAGCCGTCCGTTACGGCGATGTCTGAGGTCGTCCCATCGGCTTTGACGGTGAAGCTGATCTGAACCCAGGCTTCATCGCCTTTCGCATTCTGGGGAAAGATTGGCGACGAGATGGTAGTCGGTTCCGGCGCAACCAGATAGGTCGCCTCGCTCGAGGTTTGCGCCATGCCGGCCGCAGAAAAGAGAAGGACGGCGAGCCACGCGCCCAAAGCCAAGGCAATCTTCATACTACCCCCCAAAAGATTCTTTGCTGTTCTTAGTCTTCAGCACAGTCCATCTAATAACATCATTCCGGCGGAGCGGCCATCTCCGACAGCCGGATGTTTTCCCTTCGA
>JBAQHC010000441.1:0-1502 GCA_049288095.1 Alphaproteobacteria bacterium
CTCTCCCTTGAGGGGAGAGGCCGGATTGTCCGGCGAGCAAGGCGAGCCGTTGGCAATCCGGGAGAGGGTGGGGCAGCAAGCGAGTCTCTGATTCAACCCCTCTCCCGGCCTTCGGCCACCCTCTCCCTCAAGGGGAGAGGGGATTGATTGCCTCATTTAGGTGCGCTTTCGTCGAGCAATTCCTTCAAGTAGTCCTTCCAGACATTAGCCAAAGTATGCGTGCCGTGGCCGCGCGTTTGGTCGCTGATCGGGATCAAGACGAATTTGCCATGCGGGATCTCCTTCACTTGCTGCTCGGCAAGGCCAAGCTCCGGCGGGTTGATGAAATCATCCGCCGAGTTCACCCACATCACCCAAGCCTTGATCTTTCCGAGCTTTTTTGACGGGTCGTAATTGCGCGAGGCGGCGAGCTGATAGAGCTCGTCATTGGCATCGAGCTTGGAGAGATACTCGTCCGACGTGCGGCTCTCGACAATCTTGTCGGCGTCGTCGCGCGTCGGGAAGCGCTTCTGGAAATATAGCGGCGCGCTGGCGGCGATAATCGTCATGTATTCATCCGCACGCAGACCATTGAGTGGTTCGCTCATGTAATCGCCGCCCTCCCAAGCGGGATCCTTCGCGATCGAATCCATCGCCATCTTGCGCCACATGCGATTGCGACCGGCGATCTGCACGGCATTGCAGGCGAGCGGCATCAGTGCGTCGGCAAACTCGCGGTAGGTCTCGCCCCACACGAAACCCTGCATGCAGCCCATCGACGTGCCGATGATGACGCGCAGGTGATCGACATGCAGGCCCTTGGTCAAAAGCAAATGCTGCTCGGTCACCATGTCGTCGTAGTCATATTTCGGGAAATGCGCATGAAGGCCATCGCTTGGCTTGGAGGAAAGGCCCATGCCGATGCCGTCGGGCGAGATGATGTAATACTTCTTGGCGTCGAGAAGTGCGCCGGACGCGAACAGCACGCCTGCGAAAATGTCAGCGGAATTGGCCATCAGGCTGTTGCGGTCGCCGCCCGTGCCGTGAAGCAGCAGCACGGCATTATCGACGCGCCCGCGCGAATCGCGGTGCGGCGCGCCGAGCGTGATGTAGCCGGATTTCAGCTCCGCGAGCTTCTCGCCGGTCTTGAACTTGAAGTTGTTGCTGGTGAAGACGCCTTCTTTGGGCGAGAGCGAGGCAATGTCGAAGGCGGGCGAGGCGGGCGGCGGCGCCGAGGCGGAAGAGGGTGTCCCTTGCCCGAGCGCGGCCTGTGCTGAGAGAAGGCCCGCGGCGATCAAGAGCGCCAAGCCAGAGTTCCAACCGCAGCCCATGCTTACCCCCGTTTCTGCTTCCCTCCGCCCCTTGATGGAGCGTGCGGCGCATCGTAAGACGCATCAAAGCGCCCAGTCGACGTTAGCTCCTCCCCCGTTTTACGGGGGAGGTATCGCGAAGCGACGGTGGGAACGCTGAACGGCCCCCGCCGGCCCTCCGGGCCACCTCCCCCCCGTCGCAGGGGAGGAGGA
>JBAQHC010000442.1:0-3834 GCA_049288095.1 Alphaproteobacteria bacterium
GACAAATTAGAGCAACAGGTCAAAATTCTCGCTGAGTGTGAGCGTAAGACTCGAATTGTTTGCTATTCAAACGTGGACGTAGTCGCCGATAACACGCGAACGCCGTGGAACACTTTTGTCTACGACAACCGGAGCGATCTGTCTGACTATCTAATTGTCCATAACCAAGCGATCCAGACCTCAAGCATTATTATGGATGCAAGCTTTGCAAAGGAAGTTAGATTTCAGGACTGCTTAAAATGCCATCAAGATTGGGATTTGGTATTGAGAGCGAAGGCTGCTGATGCGTTTTTCGCCGGCACTTCCGCGGTGCTTGTCGACTACTTCATTTCAGCAGATCCAGTTAATCGAATTTCACGCGATACTGCGGTTGTTCACACCGTTGAGTGGTCGGAGATGGCTCGGCACCTGTTGTCGAACAGAGCTCGTGCAACGCTCTATGTATCAAGAATCTTTCCGAGGCTCCCTGCGGCGCGATCGCCACGCATGTGGCTCAGCCTCTTTTGGGCGGCGCGTCCCGGTGGCGCTGGAACGATCACCGTAGCAAGAGCCGTTATACGGAAACTGCTGCCTCCACGTTTAGTCGCTCGCCTTGAAAAGGTCTGGCGCCGGACAAGATTTACGGCGTCTTAGTCAGAATTAGTCCGCGCAACGGTCGCCATTCGTAAACTGGAATGCGTCCCTCAGCATTGGGTCTTGTCGCATCTGACAGATCTTTTCTGACTGCGGTATGTCGAAGAAAGGTTGACTTAAACCAACTCTCCGGAAGGCCGATCGCTAAGGTCTTTGCGATTCCAAGATAAAAGTTAATGTTCCTGAGGTTGGCGTGAGCAAGCTGCACGCTTAAACATCCCAATCTTTGTTCGAATGCATGGGATTGGCTCACGCCACCAGCCGAAATCGAATAGTCGATAAGATATTCTGGGATATTTTCTATTGCGCCAAGATGCGAAATGGCTCGAAGAAACTCATAGTCCTCAGCGTGCCTGCGGCTCTCATCATATCTGAGCCCGCTGCGTATTACAGACGCACGAAACATCCATGAAGGATGAAACAGGCAGTTGTTGTAGTAAAGGCACTCACGTATGTTTGCCGGACCGGTCGGCATGTTGTTGTATGATACCGGCGTCCCATCCTCCAGTGCTACTCGCGCCCAAGAACCCACCAGCAGCACATCTTTGTGTAGGTCAAGATACGCGCTCTGCACTGCGAGCCGGTTTGGCATGGCCCGGTCATCCGCATCGAGGCGCGCTACGTACTCATAATCCGTTGAGCTTATGTGTGACAGACCGACGTTGAGCGCTCGCGCGATTCCTTGATTGGTTTCAAGGCGAATGACGTGTAGATTGGCTTGCGAGCTCAAAAATTCGCCGACCGGAACACGTGATCCATCATCGACGATAATAACGTCGTGCCCCTCGGTGTTGTCATTTAGCGACGAAATCGCGCGCCCAATGTAGCGTTCTGCATTGTGCACCGGAATTAAAACCGCAATTCGATTCGAGTTCATATCAAGCTGTGAGTCTTGGGGTTTTGCTTTGGTTACCAGCACTCTGGCTCGAATTCACCGTGACTGCCGTCGAAAACCTTCGTCAACTGTTCTCTTGACCTCTCCTGAGCGGATTTGAATCGCAATCGAATCTCCTTTGACGTCGAGAGACCTGAGCGCTGATTAAGCCTTGCCTTGAGCCACTCAAGCGCGCGATCGGCGAAAGGCTCATCGCGAGGCACGACGACGCCATTGTCCTCAAGCTGATCGCAAATGCAGCCGCGGTCATATGAAATCACGGGAACACCGTGGGAGAGCGCCTCGTAAATCACAGTGGGCTGAGCCTCGTTGGAATAGCGTGTCGGGAAAAGAAACACATCGATGTCATCAAAGAATACCTCCTTCGCCTCTCCGTAGACAGCACCTCTATAGTCAAGGCGCGCGCCGAATTCGCGGCCTGCCTTGGCGATCGCTTCCGCATCAGCCACGCTTTGCGCTGGGCCGGCGAGCGCAGCCGCGATATCAAGCCCCTGGTTGCGCGCCACGCGCAAGACATCGAGGAAGACGTAGAGTCCCTTGGCTTCATTCAGATTGCTGAGCAGCCCGATAACAAGCGGGCCCGCGCGCCGCCTCTGCCGTTTGGGATTGGATGGCGCTACAAAAGCGCTGTTGGACAACACGATGCCTTTGATTGCTTTTCGATAGCGGCTGGCGAACCGGCGCGCCATTGCGTCACAGAGGAATATGTGGGTCGCAGACTGCCCCGTCACACTCAAGAGGCTTTTCATCAGCACGCTCTGCCGATCGATATAGCCAAAGCTGTGATGATGAAGATAGAGCGGATAGCCCAACGCGCGCGCCGCCGAGCATAGCGCAATCGTGTAGACCAGTCCGAGATTGCCGTCACAGGCAATGTAAAATACGCGATCGCCATCACGGCGGTGCATGAACAATGTTCCCAAGGCTCTCACAGCGAGCCCAATGCGCCCCAAATGATAGCCGATCCCGCCGTGATGGGATCCTGGCGCGAGATTGACTGTGATAATTTGATGCCGCTCCGACAGCGCCCGCGCCATCTGCTGTGTGATATAACTGAACCCGTTCACCGGCGGCGGGAACGGGCCCGCTACGATCACGCGACGCACATTGCTGGTCGGATATTCGCTCAATTGGAATCTTGGACCGCTTTAAGCCGAGCTCTGGCTGCGCCGCGCGAGCGATGACTTTTGAATAGTAAGAGCACCACCGAAAGCGCGAACGCGATCCAGGCATAACGCAGCGCATTTCTGATCGGGTAGGAGAACAGGAGGTAGGCAGCTATCAGGAGAAGAAAATTGCAGAGCAGAAAGACCGTCGGATTTTTTGATATGAGTTTCGCGTGGACTCGAACGACAATCAAGAAGACGAAGCACAGCAGCACGAGATACGGCCACCCGAAATGAATTGCCTCCGCTATGCCTGCCATCGGGACAAAAACGTGAACCCGGTGCTCGTCGGCCGAACGAATCTTATCATACCCGTCGATCATCGACGGCAGGGGGGAGAAGGCCAAGTTCCGATAAATAGCCTTGAAAGGCTCTCTTATCTGAAGCGACTCGGCGGTGACAAATATTCCCTGGCAGAGATCTCCAAGGACCGTAAGAACGTCTGAAAAAACGCCAGACGTAAACACTCTAGCTATCGTAGAGAAGACGGATGAAAGTCCGTGATTGTCTGTCGATCGTCCCTGTAGCGCTCCCACCAGTGAAATGAACGATGTGAGTCCCAATGCGGGAGTTACCACGCGATAGCTGCGCAATCGCATGACGTAGTAGCTGCCTGCGATTATAGACGGCACGAAAATGGCCGACCGCGAATGAAGTGCAAACAACACTATGAAGTAAAATGTCGCCAGTCCTGCCGCCCATATTTTTAGAAATTCATCCCCGGCTGTGGCCAAACTTAGAAAGCATAACGCGGCCACGATCGCCCAGAGTGATGTGGTTCGAATGATCGTCGCCACAATTTCGGCCCCCAAGACGCTAACCATGCCCGGATCCGAGAGTGAGGAAAGATATACCTCATGCGACCACAACGTTTGCCAATCAACGGCAAAGCAGAAGGAAATGAAATGAAGAGTGAGCAGTCCAAGTGTGATTGCAATCGCGGCCCCGGAAACCTTTATTCTCCCGAGCCGCTTGCTCCGGTACTCCGCCATGACGCGTCTGATCCGCCCGTAGCTTCCCGCGAACAGCAAGATCGATATCGCCGTGATAATAGTGTAGAGCGCTTGAACGGCAGTGTAATTTGCGCTCACTCCGCCATAGTCCATTACATCCGCCATGGAATACGAGTACGCTCCATAG
>JBAQHC010000443.1:0-16574 GCA_049288095.1 Alphaproteobacteria bacterium
CGTGCAAGAGACGCGCGAGGGCCGCCATGAACGCCTATGATTATTCCTTCACTTCGATCGACGGAAAGCCGATGCCTTTGTCGCAATTCAAAGGCAAGCCGATCTTGATCGTGAACACAGCATCCAAATGCGGGCTCACGCCGCAATATGCCGGACTTGAGGCGCTCGAAAAAACTTATGGGCCGAAGGGGCTCGTCTTGATCGGCGTGCCGTCGAACGATTTCGGTGGCCAAGAGCCAGGCACCGAGGCCGAGATCAAGACATTCTGTGACACGAAATATGGCGTGACTTTCCCAATGACGCGCAAGGAGAAAGTGGTCGGCAACGCTGCGCATCCATTCTACAAATGGGCCGCCGAAACGCTCGGCAAAGACAATGTGCCCAAGTGGAATTTCCATAAGTATCTCGTTGGGCCTGACGGATCGCTCGCGGCCGTTTTCGGGTCGCGCACTGAGCCCTCCGCACCCGAAATCAAATCAGCGATTGAATCGCGGCTGCCGAAAGCCTCGTGAGGAGATGAGAGATGGCAGAGCTTGCGCGGCTGACACCCCAAGAAGTGCAAGATGGAATTGCGCGCGGAACCATGGTGCTCGTCGATGTGCGAGAGCCGCTCGAGTTTGCCGATGCGCGCATTCCCGGCTCGCTGCTCTTTCCGCTCTCGACTTTCGATGCGAAAGCGCTGCCCGATGTATCGCCTAAAAAGCTTGTGTTCAGCTGCCGTTCGGGCCGCCGCTCCGTGACAGCGTTCAACGCTGCCAAGGAAGCAGGTGTTCCTGCATTTGGCCATCTCGAGGGCGGGATTCTGGCGTGGAACGCTGCCGGGCTTCCCGTTGTTCAGACCGACCCTGCGACGGGCCAGCCGCGCAAATAGGGGTCAGATCGCAAACCCCAATTACGCGCTATTGGCTGCGACATTCCTGAGCGCGAGTTGCGCATTCAGGCGGCCCCAATTGTTGAGCGATAAAAGCGCCATATAAATGAGCGGCAAGAGCCCGCGCTTGCGCAAATCAAGGAATACGGAATCCGAAAGCCCATCCAAGGTCGCGCTGTCGATTGTAACGAAAGTGCCCACGCCCTGCAGTGTGCCGTCCGGTTGCGTGAAACGCAATTCCATCGGCTTGAGCAAGCCAAGCTTGGTGAGCTCGGCGCAAAACGACTGAGTCAACAAAACGTCTTCTTGAAACTTTACGCAAAAGTCGAGCGCCTTCGTAACAGTTTCCGTAGGCTTGCCGTCTGGCGTGAAAAACGGCAGGTCCGGATTCTTATCCGTAATCATCTCGGCGCTGTAATCGGCACATAAATATTTGCGCTCATCTCCAGGAACTTCGGCGAGCACAAACGGATAGCGCCGCACATAAGCCGGAACATATGCATCCTTTGCCCAACTCCCGTCGGCGGCGAGAAACAGATTTTCGTTATTCTGAAAGCCCAGCACACAAACGGGCATCAGGGGCTCACCGACGAAAATAATCGGGTAAGACGTTTGCACGAGGTTGAACTCGCCCACTGTGACCGGCAGTGAATTCGATCGCGCAAAAGAAGCCGTGCCGCCGCTCTTTATGCCGCGCGTGCCGAAATTGGCGACATCGAGCGGCCGCGGATCCCGATAGAGCACGGGCATACCCGTCACCTGAAGGTCACCTTGATTGGTGGGATTGACCGGGTCCGCCATGAAACATCCTTGTGCTGATTTTAACCTTCCTTGGGGCCCGGCCCCCCTTGTTGTCAAGCACGGGCACCGGCGCGCCAACATGGCTAACGGGCGTTGAGGAAAACGAAGGGTTTAGGCGCGACAATCCCGAGAAGAGCCCGTCAAGGATAACGCCATGAGCCACCATCGCAGCATCGTCCCTTGGCCGATCATCGAGCTTTTCGACGCCGAGCTCGGCCTTGCGCAACCCGAGCCCGAGACGCAGCCCGAACCCGAGCCCATTCCGGCCGAAGCCTTGTTCATGGCCGGCTGCGACGTATTCCTGACACGCGAGGGCGCGGACGTTTTCATGTTGACGCTCAAGCATCGAGGGCAAGTCAGCGAGATCAGGCTGAGGGCGGGACTCGATTCTCGCGGCCAACCGGCGCTGCTCGCCTTCGTCGGCTAAGCCGCCTTCTTGGCTTGGAGCGCCTCGCGCGCCATGCGCCGTTGGGTCGACAGCGCGAAGAAATTCAAGATCTGCACAACCAAGCCGAACACTGCCGGTACGTAGAAATAGCTCCACGAAATTTCGGGGTGCACGGTGCGCGCGTAATAGCCGGCGCCTACCAAGAATCCCGCGCAGACGATGAAGATAAGCGGGGCACCAATCGCTTTCTGCCCCTGCGGAACGCCAAGAAGAAGAAGCTCGATCAAAAGCGTGAAGCCGATCGCAATATAGAGATAGGCGCGGTCGAGATGATGATGGCTTGAATCCGTGAGCAAAGCGGCCGCTACCAACAGCAGAAACGCAAGCGCCAACATCTTGATCGTTGGATGGTGGTGAATGAAGTTGCCGACCGGCCCGGCTGCCAGGAGCATGACCAGGATCGCGACGACAATTGCAGAAATCATCACCGGCAATTGCTGCGATAGACCGACGGCCGTGAAGATCGAATCGACCGAAAAGACCAAATCCAGCAGCACGATTTGAACAACAACAAGCGCGAAAGAGGCTGCGGTCGCCGCGCGCTCCTGCATCGCTTCGCCGCGCAGCTCCGCGCTGATCTCGACAAGGGCCTTATAAAGTAGAAACAAGCCGCCGCCGGCGAGAATGAGATCACGCCAAGAAAGCTCGAACCCGCCAAAATTGTAGATTGTCCTGCGCAGGGCAACGAGCCAGACGATCGTCACGAGAAACGCAACGCGCATGAAGAATGCGAGGATAATGCCGAGCGATCGTGCCGCCGTGCGCGCAGGCTCGGGCAACCGATTCGCGACGATCGCAACGAAGATCACGTTATCGATGCCGAGAACGATCTCGAGCAGACTGAGAGTGAGGAAGCTGAGCCAGACGCCCGGGTGATGCAGGTACTGCAGAACCTCTTCAACCATCAGCGCGCCTCACTCATTGCATGCCCCCCAAAGCATCGCCGGGCGCCCCCGCGCCCGGCGTGCGCCGCTTAATCACGCTTTAGTGTCGACCGTCGCACCGGCTGGAGCGGCTCCCGCTTTCGCGATCACGACCAATGCCGGACGGACAAGGCGATCTTCAAGCACGTAACCCGGCTCAATCACCTCAATCACGCTGCCGGGTGTTGCCCCATCCATCTGTATTTCTGCAACCGCCTGATGAAAATTCGGATTGAATGGTTCGCCCTTAGGTACAATGCGCCTGACGCCATTGCGCTCGAGCACGGCAAGAAGCTCGCGCTCTGTCAATTCAACGCCGTCAAGGAGCCCGCGAACGCTCGGATTGTCTCTCTGCTCGGCAGTGACGGCCTTGAGTGCGCGAGCAAGATTATCGGCAACCGGCGTTATATCCTTCACGAAGCGTGAGATCGCGTATTTGCGCTCGTCAGTGCGCTCGCGCTCTAGCCGCTTGCGCAAATTCTCCATCTCGGCAGCGATGCGCAAGCGGCCGTCCTTGGCCTCGGCGAGCTCGACCTCGAGCCGCTTGATAATCTCCTCCGGCGGGAGATTGGCCTCAGCGTCCTGCTGAGGCGGAACATCCTTCTTAAGCTCGCTTTGAGGCTCGGAATTCGTATCGCTCATGCTCACTCTCGTTGATGCTTTTCAGTTTTGGCCGCGGGCAAGCAGCTCGCCGATCACTTTGGCAGTGTAGTCGACCATAGGAATGATCCGCGCATAGTTGAGGCGTGTCGGGCCGATCACGCCAATTGCGCCGACGATCTTCCGCTTGGGATCGAAGTAAGGCGCCGCGATCACCGAGGAGCCTGCAAGGCTCGACAGATTGCTTTCCGATCCGATGAAGATGCGCACGCCCTCGGCCGCCTTGGTCAGCTCCAGGAGATGGAGCATGTCTTCCTTGTTTTCCAGGTCGTTGAAGAGCAAGCGGATGCGCTCCAAATCCTGCAGCGCCTCGACGCTGTCGAGGAGATTGGATTGGCCGCGCACAATGAGCGTGCGGTGCGCCCAGCTTTCGCCGGTCTCGTTCGACCAGGTGGCAAGTCCCGACTCGATCAGCTGCCGTGACAGCTCGGAAAGCTCGGCGCGTGCTTTTTCAAGCTCGCGCGCAATCTCCTCGCGCGCCTGCTCGATGGTGCGGCCGCGCACCATGGCATTGAGAAAATTGCCGGCCTCGGCGAGCGCAGACGGCGTCATACCCTCGGGCGTCTTGATCATGCGGTTCTCGATCGAGCCGTCTTCGAGGACAAGCACGATCAGCGCCTGATCATGGCCGATGCTCGTGAATTCGATGTGCTTCATGGGCGCATTGCGCTTTGGCGCGACCACGAGTCCCGCACATTGCGACAGGCCCGATAGAGCAGCTGTCGCCTTGCCGAGCAAATCTTCGACCGTTTGATCGCCGGCTCTGATTTGCGATTGGAATGCGGCGCGCTCTTCCGGCGAAATGTCGCCGACCTCCAAAAGGCCATCAACAAACAAGCGCAGGCCTTTTTGCGTCGGAAACCGCCCCGCGCTCGTGTGAGGCGATGTGAGCAAGCCCAACTGCTCAAGATCCGACATGACATTGCGGATCGAGGCGGGCGAAAGCTGCATCGGTAATTGCTGGCTGAGCGCGCGCGAGCCGACCGGCTCGCCGGTTACGAGATAGCTCTCAACGATGCGCCGAAATATCTCGCGCGAGCGCTCATTGAACTCTTTGACGCCCAAGAGCGGGCCCGGAATCAGCGGCCTGGTCACTCGGCAATCTCTCCCAAGCTTCTTATCACCAGCCTTAAGCCCTTGATTCTCAAAATAATACGGACGAGCAAGCGGCCAACCCTAGAAGGCGGGCCGCACCCTCGTCAATCAACGCCAACGCGTATTGCTGGACATGGGAAGGCACCGGACGATATGCAACCCATCGACGACGATTTTGGCGCGATCAGGCGCGCCAGCGAGGCCCTTATGAGCATTGCGACTGCACCCACGCCGGGCCGCCCCTCCGGCCGGGCACCCGATCAATTGCGCGCCGTGACCTTGGAACCCGGCTATGCCAAGCATGCCGAGGGCTCGTGCTTCGTCAAATTCGGCGATACGCATGTCTTGTGCACGGCAAGCGTTGAAGAAACCGTGCCGCCCTTTTTGCGCAATACCGGAAAAGGCTGGGTGACCGCCGAATACGGCATGCTGCCCCGCTCGACATCGGAGCGCATGCGCCGCGAGGCATCGACCGGCAAGCAGCAAGGCCGCACGATCGAAATCCAGCGTCTGATCGGCCGATCCTTACGCGCGGCCGTGAGCACCGAAGCGCTCGGCGAACGTCAGATCACCATCGACTGTGATGTGATCCAGGCCGATGGCGGCACACGCACGGCTGCGATTACCGGCGCTTGGATCGCCCTCTATCAGGCTTGCGCCGGTTTGTTTCGTGCCAAGGCCGTGACGCGTATGCCGGTCATGGATCACGTTGCGGCAATTTCGTGCGGCATTAGAGGCGGCGTGCCAATTCTCGATCTCGATTACGCCGAGGATTCATCGGCCGAGACGGACGCCAATTTCGTCATGACCGGCAAAGGCGGCATTGTCGAAGTTCAAGGTACGGCGGAGGGCGCGCCGTTTTCCGATGCCGATTTTGACAACCTTATGAAGCTTGCGCGCTCCGGCATCGGCGAGTTGATCACCATGCAAAAGCGCGTGCTGGGGCTTGGCTAAGTGAGCGGTCGCGAACATCGGCGGCTAAAGGATGGCCGACTGGTCGTCGCAACGCATAATCCCGGCAAGCTGCGTGAGATCGCCGAGCTGCTGCGGCCTTTTGATGTCGAGACGGTTTCGGTCGGGGCGCTGGGCTTGCCTGAGCCCGAAGAGACGGGCTCGACTTTCGCCGAAAATGCCGAGCTTAAAGCGCTTGCAGCGGCGCGAGCCTCCGGCTTTCCGGCGCTGGCCGACGATTCCGGCATTTGCATCGATGCTCTGGATGGCGCGCCCGGCATCTATTCAGCGCGCTGGGCTGGCGAGAACAAGGACTTTGCAAGCGCGATGGCGCGCGTGAAGGCGGAGCTCGATGCGCGTCGCGTTCCTCAAGACAAGTGGACTGCGCATTTCATCAGTGCGCTGACACTTGCCTGGCCCGATGGTCATGTCGAGAGCTTCGAGGGACGCGTTGACGGCCATCTGACATTTCCGCCGCGAGGCGGGAAGGGCTTCGGCTACGATCCCATCTTTGTGCCGGAGGGCCACACCGAAACTTATGGCGAGCTTGAGCCCGAATACAAACACACGATGAGCCATCGCGCGCTTGCCTTCGCGAAACTGATCGCCGCTTGCTTCGATGAGTAATGTTTCACAAGGCGACACAACAAGCATCTCCTCTCCCGCGGGGAGAGGATGGGTGAGGGGTTCTGCAACAGGGACAGAGACTATTTCGATCCCCCTCACCCAGCTAGGGGACCTAGCCGCCCTCTCCCCTGGGAGAGGGCGCTGACATGCAAGCCACGCAAACCGAGGGGGGTTTCGGGCTTTACGTCCATTGGCCGTTTTGCCTATCGAAATGCCCCTATTGCGATTTCAATTCGCATGTCCGGGGTAAGACAGAGGATGCCGCCTGGTGCGATGCTCTGTGTACAGAGCTTGAGAGGCTTGCGGTGCGCATTGAAGACAAGCCCCAACTAGATACGATCTTCTTCGGTGGCGGCACACCATCGCTCATGCCGCCGAAAACCGTCGCCGCGATTATCGAGCACGCGGGGAAGCTCTTTCCATTTGCGGATGACATCGAGATCACACTTGAAGCTAATCCGACCTCAAGCGAAGCCGCGCGCTTCGCCGGATTTCGCGCTACCGGCGTCAACCGGCTTTCCCTCGGCGTCCAATCGCTTGAGGATCAGGCCCTTCAATTTCTCGGCCGCAAGCATTCAGCGTCAGAGGCAAGGCGTGCCATCGAGCTTGCACGCGCGAATTTCCCGCGCCTCTCCTTCGATCTCATCTATGCGCGGCCCAATCAAACTCCTGGCGCCTGGCGCGCAGAACTCGAGCAAGCGATCGCTCTCGCTGCCGATCACCTCTCGCTTTATCAGCTGACGATCGAACCGCAGACGGGTTTCGGTGCGCTCGCCGCCCTCGGCAAATTACCGACATTGCCGGATGAAGAAGCAGCCGAGCTGTACTTTCTCACACAAGAAGTGATGGAAGACGCGGGCCTTCCTGCCTACGAGATTTCAAATCACGCGAAGGCCGGAGCTGAATCGCGGCACAATCTCATCTATTGGCGTAGCGGTGCGTGGATCGGCATCGGGCCCGGCGCGCATGGCCGTTTGCCTGCGCAAGATGGCGGGCGCATCGCAACAGAATCCGAAAAACTGCCTGAGAAATGGCTCTCGCTTGTTCGCGAGGGTGGCGCCGGCCTCGTGAGCGACATCGAAGTTGCGGCCTCGGACCAGGCCAAAGAGATTTTGCTGATGGGCCTTCGGCTCGCTGAAGGCGTTGCGCTCGACCGCGTCGATCAACTCGATGCGACGCTTCTCGACCATCAGCAAATTACAGAACTCTCAGAGCAAGGCTTTCTCGTGCGCAACGCCAATCGTCTCGTCGCGACAACAACGGGGCGCCCTGTGCTCAATCGTCTGATCGCCGAGATCACGAACGCATAATCGCGTCATTGCAAGGCCGGATTTGGCCCGGCCGAAGCAATCCAGCAGGTCTGGATCGCCACGGCGCTCCGCGCCTCGCGATGACCATACTTAATTCGTCGGGCGCGTTTCGAAGGTTGTTGGCGCCGGGCTGATCACTTTGAAGCCCTGGTCCGTCACTTCAAGCACGGCGAGGCCACGCTCGGTGCTGCCGTCGGCGGTGAAACGGAATATGCCATCAATGCCGGTGAAACCGTTGGGGTTCGTGAGATCAGCCTGTGTGAAGCGTTGGCCCTTCGGCGCGCGCGCCAGCGAGCCCGCAAGCGCAACGCCATCAAAAGAGAGGCTCGCAATGCGCGGCGGCGCGACGCCATAAGCCTCCTGGTAGCGCGACAAGAACGTATTTTGCGCCTCTGGCGAGGGCGCGGCAAACCAGCCGCCATCAAGCGCCGGCTCGCGGCCGATGACGGGGTCATCCCAAAGGCCGGTGCCCAAGAACTTCACCGCGTGCGGATCGACATCGTAATAGGGAAAGAGCGGGGCAAGCGCGCGCAGCATCGTGCCGCCCTCGGGCAGAAGCACCGCATCATAAGGCGCCGTGCCGTAAGACTGATATTGCATCAGCCGTGAAAGGTCATCGGCGCCGCCCGAGTCTGATGATGCACCCAAGCGATATTTCCCGACGCGCTTTTCATATCCCGCAAGCGATTTGACCGGATCGGCCATCGCCGCGGCATTGCGGTCATAATTTTGAAGCGCGATCACGTTGCCACCATTGTTACGCGCTGCATTCACAAACGCGTCACGCACGCGCGCGCCATAATCCGAATTCGGGATCATCGCGGCGAAAACCCGGTGGCCTTGGCTTGCCGCATATTGCATAACGCGCGCGACTTCCTGCTCCGGCTGAAAGCTCAAGAGATAGACGCCATTGCCAGCAACGCTGCGATCGGTCGAAAAGGCAATCACCGGCACGCGGTATTGATGCGCGATCGGCGTGACCGCCAAAACCTCATCGCGGAGGAGCGGCCCCAGGATCAGCTCGGCACCCTGCCCGATCGCCTCGCGCGCGGCAGCGGCAGCACCGGCGGCGGTTGCGTGCGTGTCCTTAGGAAGGAGCAGAAGATCGGGGTTGTTCACCTCGAACATGGCAAGCTCGCCCGAATTGAGGAGCGCCCCCGCGACTTGCTTGATCTCGCGGTCGGGTGAACTCAACGGCAGCAACAGCGCAACGCGAACGGGCTGGCGCCCCTCCATATGCGGTGGATTGGCGACTTCGGGCGGAGCGTTGGTTACGCTCGGGGGCGGCGGCGCACCCGGCCCTCCAGGACCGTGCGAGGTTTGGCAGGCCACCACAAAGCAAGGAGCGAGCGTGATCGCGACCCAAAGCCCAAGACGGCGAACCCATGCACTATCGAGCAGACGCGCCACAGGCTAATCCTCAATTTATGATCGGCGAGCGAGACGCCCTCGCGAAGGCCCCGCCCTTCACGCCGTTTGCCCCAGAGATGCGAAAGCTACTCGCGTGCCGAACCCAAGTAAACCAGCTCCTAAGATCGATTTGGGCGCACTGCCGGTTCCCGCGCCGGGCCTTCACATTGTCGCGACGCCGATCGGCAATCTCTCCGATATCACATTGCGCGCGCTCGCGACTTTGGCGCATGCCGACATTGTCTATTGCGAGGACACGCGCCATTCCCGCAAGCTTTTCGAGCATTTTGGGCTGCGCCCTCGCCTTGCCGCCTATCATGAGCATAATGCGGCTGAAAAACGTGACGAGATTTTGGGGGCGCTTGCCGACGGCAAGACGGTCGCGCTGATTTCCGATGCGGGCACGCCCCTCATTTCCGATCCGGGCTTTAAACTCGTGCGTGAGGCCGTTGCTGCCGGTCACGCGGTGACGACAGAGCCCGGGCCGTCTGCGGCAATCGCCGCGTTGACACTTGCTGGCTTGCCAACAGACCGTTTTCTATTTCTGGGGTTTCTCTCGCCCAAATCTGCGGCGCGGCGCGAAGAAATTCTTGGTGTTAAAGAGGTGCGGGCAAGCCTCGTGATCTATGAATCCCCGCAGCGCGTGGGCGCTACTCTTATCGATCTTGCCGCCTGCCTCGGCCCGCGCCCGGCAGCGATCGCACGCGAGATCACAAAGCTCCACGAGGAAGTGAAGCGCGGAACGCTCGCCGAGCTCGCGGCGCAATTTGCCGAGGCGGAAACGCCAAAGGGCGAGATCGTCATCATTGTCGGCCCGCCGACGGGTGAGCCGCGCGAGGAAGCCGATCTCGATGCCGCGTTAACAACTGCGCTTGCGCGCCTAAGCCTGAAGGAAGCCGTTGCGCAAGTCACTGCTGAGCTTGGCGTTTCGCGCCGCCTTGTTTACGCGCGCGCCCTCGCGCTTTCGAGAAAATCATGAAACGGGCACTAAGCGGGGATACGAAAGGCAGGCGCGCCGAGCTGCGCGCAGAAATTCTCTTGCGATTGAAAGGTTATCGCATCCTCGCCCGGCGCTTCAAATCCGGTCAGGGTGAGATCGATCTCATTGCCAAGCGCGGCAGTGTGATCGCTTTTGTCGAGGTCAAGTTCCGCGCCAGCGCCGATGCCGCGATTGAATCGGTGAGCAAACGGCAAAGGCGGCGAATTCTTAACGCGGCAGGCGCATTCATCGCGCACCGTCCAAAATATGCCGCGATCACCTCGCGGTTCGACATTATCGTCGTCACGAAGGCGCTTCTGCCGCGCCATCTCTTGAATGCGTGGCCGGCCTCCGAGCAAAATACCTGGTGATTCGTTTGGCCCCGCTTGGAGCCTCAGTTTCGGAGTATACGGATGATCCGTTCACGTATGATCGCGCTTCTCGCATTGGGCGCCGCGGCCTGGTCTCTCTCGGGATGCGCGGCTGTGGTTGCGTTTGCCGGGGTCAAGGCCGGCACAATGGTGGCCCAAGACCGCTCCATGGGCGCCGCCTTCGACGATGCGACGATCAACACCCAATACAACACGCGCCTTGCGGCCCAGAGCATCACGCTGGCAAGGCACGTGAACGTGAAAGTTATGGACGGCCGTATTCTGCTCACCGGTCATGTGCCGACTTATGAGGACCGCGATCTCGCTGGGCGCATTGCTGCCGACGTGCCGGGCGTGCGTGAAGTGGCCAATGAGCTCGAAGTCGCCGATGGCAAATCCATGGGCAGCTATCTTGGAGATCTTAGGATCTCTAATGAGCTGCGCGGCAAGCTGCTGACCGATCGAAAGATCAACTGGGTCAACTACAATGTTCAAACCGTCGACGGTACCATTTATCTGATGGGCACCGCCAAGAACCAGGCCGAGCTCGCGCAAGTGACCGAAAAAGCGCGCACGATCTCAGGCGTCAAGAAGGTCGTGAGCTATGTCGAGATCAAGGGCGGCGCCACGCAGCAGCAGGCGAGCCTGAACTAAGCCTATTGCTGAGTTGTCGCCGCGGGTTGGGGAGCAGGCGCTGCTGAGGCCGCCTGCGCAGCGATCGCCTTATCGACCTCGGCCATCCGGTCCGACGCGGCTTTGAATTGCGGCGTGATCGCGAGAGCCGCCGTCAGGTCGGCTTTTGCGTCCTGAAACTTGCCGATGTTCATTTCAGCCAGCGCCTTGTTGTAGTGCGCATAATCGAGACTGCCGGACTTAAGCTCGATCGCCTTGCCGTAATCGGCAATCGCCTCCGGGAATTGCCGGTGCCAAAAATGCGCATTGCCGCGATTGAGATAAGCCTCGCCCAAATTCGGGTTGATCTGGAGGGCCGCATCAAAATCGGCAATCGCAAGATCGAGCTGCCGCGCGGCGTTGTAGATGATGCCGCGATTGACGAGCGTCGCCGCCCGGTCGCGCGCCGTCATTTGGTTGTCATCAAGCGCCCGCTCGCAGAGGGCCGCCCCTGTGCCGCTCCCTGTCATTGCGGCTTCATAGCACTGGCGGGCAAGCGAGGAGCCGAACACGTTGAGCGCCGCCTGCGCCGGCAGCGCCGCGACGATCAAAACCGCACCGAGCAGAAAAGCTTGCATCTCGCCCTCCGGCAATCCGACGCCCTGACCTACACCAACGGGCTAAGCCTAATTTGCGCGCGCAAAATTCGCAATTGCCGGCGGCGCTCGCCCGCCGCGCGAATAAGCGCTCGCCGGTAAGGTCGCTGAATTGTTCTAGCGCGGCGTTGCCGAGGCGGGGGGCGCCTTGGCATTTGACGCCAGAGCTGCGTTGACTGCCGCAAGCTCGTCTTTGGCTTCCTTGAAATCCTCTTCCTCCGCAAGGGCAGCTTCCAGATCCGCCTTAGCCTCCTTGAGCCGCTTCTGAGCGACATAGGCAAGGGCTCGGTCGTAATAGGCCGCGCCAGCGCGATCGATCTTGAGATCGAGAGCATGGGTGTAATCGGCGATCGCCTCGTCGAGCTTGCCTTGGAGGAACTTACTATTGCCGCGATTGAGATAGGCCTCGGCAATATTCGGATTCATGGCGAGCGCGGCGGCGAAATCCGCAAGCGCCAAATTCATCTTGCGCGCATTATTGTAGATGATGCCGCGATTAACGAGGGTCGAAGCGCGGTCACGACCAAGAAGATCGGAGTTCTCGAGCGCATCGTCGCAGGCTTTCGTGTCGCTCGAGCCGGCTTCCGCCTTCTCGAAGCATTCGACTGCTTCAGGCGTGCCGAAGACGCTGACTGCAGCATGCGCGCGTGATGACAATGAGAACAGAATCGCAGCAAGAACGAACCAAGCGGAACGGGCGCGCATTCGCTTCCCTCCTCGGAGATTGTCAATCGCCGTAATTTTGAGCATGCTCAGCATAGGTGCGATGCCGCTCGGCGGCAAATGTCTTGGCGATCTCGCGGAGTCTCGAATGCCAAGCCTCGGCGCAATCGAAGCAGTGCTTTCAGAGTTCGGCCGCGCGAGCGATGATTTTTTCGATGCGCCGCGGGCGGCGCTCCATCTCGCCGCGCTCGACAATGCCGACATTGAGCTTGCTCGCTACGAAGCGCATTTGGAAGCGCTTGCGGCCGCTGTGGCTGAACGCACGAACATGCCGCCTTTGGATGCGCTAACCCAGGTGATGTCGCAGCTTTATGGCTATCGCGGCGACCCCGAAACCTATGATGACGCCAAAAATGCTGACCTCATTCAAGTGATCGACCGGCGGCGCGGACTGCCCATCGCGCTTGGCCTGCTTTATTCGGCAGCGGCTTCCGGGCTCAGCGCAACCCTTGTCGGCCTCGCCTTTCCGGGCCACTTCCTCATGCGCCTCGATAGCGGCGGCGAGCGCATCGTCATCGATCCGTTCAACGCCGGACAGGCTTGCACGAGCCAAGCCTTGCGCGCGCTCATAAAACGTGTGATGGGCGAGGAGGCGGAGCTGGAGCCTGGCCATTTCGCAGCTGTGACGCCGCGCGCGATGGTGATCCGCTTACTGATGAATTTGCGTATCCGGGCGCTCAAGGCCGGACGGCGTGAACGCGCAATCGATATCGTTCGCCGAATGACCCTCATCTCGCCGCTCGATGCTCAGATATGGGCCGATCTTGCAGAGCTTCACGCTTCGGTCGGCAATCTTGCCGCCGCAAAAGACGCATTCGCGCAGTCGATCGCGCATGCACCGTCGCAGAACTTCCGGGACGCGGCGGAAGCAGCGCTTCAGTCCCTCAACCGCAAGCTCAATTAGCGCGATGTCATCGGCGGACGAAGCGAACGAAGGAACCACTGAACCGGTTAATCCGCAGCGGGCTCCCGACGTCGTCCGCGCGCTTGAACGCGCCGCCAGGCGGGATCCGCATCGCGATGTCTTAAAGCCAATCGGGCGTGCTTGTTTCCTCATCTCGCTCGTTGTGCTGGTCTGGCTCATGCGGCCGCTGGTCGATCCGGCAAGTGCGAGCCTCCATTTCCGCGGCAATGAGCCGCTAAAGGTCCTGTCGCGTGCTGCGGCAATCTTCCAGCATGTGACAGAGAGCATATTGTCGATCGATCCAAAGCGGCTCATTCATCTCGATATTGAGCCGAGACAGGCCAGCATGCTTATGCTGGGCGGACTCTTCGGTTTCGGATTCTACTATTTTGCGGTTTATCTTGTGGCCATGAATGCTGTGCGTTTGAGTTATGGCGTCGGCACCGTCGCGGATTCCGCAATCCGTCGCGCACGGAAGATCGCTAGGCGCTTGCGCCAGCCGAAGGACGGCGAGGCCGCTGCGGATGACGGCGAATTGGAGAGGCGCCCGGTGCCTCAAGTCGATGAGGCCAAGCCTTGAGCGCGCTTAAAGTCGTTATTCAGATGGATCCGATCGAGCGGATCGACATCCGGGGCGATTCGACCTTTGCGCTCGCGCTCGAAGCCCAGAAGCGCGGCCACCAGCTGTCTTATTATCTGCCGCGCGAGCTGTCGCTGCGCGATGGAAGGCTAACCGCGCCTGCGCGGCGCTTAAGCGTGAAAGACGAGATCGGCGCGCATTTCAAAGCCGAGGCGCCGGCAATCCTCGATCTCAAGACGTTCGATGTCGTGTTGCTACGGCAGGACCCGCCGTTCGACATGGCCTATATCACGACGACACATCTGCTCGAGCATTTGAAGGGCACGGCGCTTGTCGTCAACGATCCCGAGAGCGTGCGCAATGCGCCCGAGAAACTGTTCGTCACGCATTTCGATGGTTTGTTACCGCCCACGCTCATTTCCGCCGACGGCAAGGCCATTCGCGAGTTTCGCGCCGAGCACAGAGACATTATCTTAAAGCCGCTCTACGGCAATGGCGGCGCGGGCGTCTTCCGTGTGATGCCGAACGACACCAATTTCAATTCGCTTCTGGAAATGTTCACGCAGCTTTATCGCGAGCCGATTATCGCGCAAGCCTATGTGCCTGCGGTGCGCAAGGGTGATAAGCGCATCATTCTCGTCGACGGCGTGCCCGCGGGCGCGATCAACCGCGTGCCGGCGGAGGACGAGGCGCGCTCTAACCTGCATGTCGGCGGCAAGGCGGAGGCGACCGAGCTGACGGCGCGCGAGCGCGAGATCTGCAACAAGATCGGCCCGGCGCTCAAAGAGCGCGGCCTCATTTTCGTCGGCATTGACGTGATCGGCGACTATCTCACCGAGATCAATGTCACGAGTCCGACGGGCATCCGGGAGATCAAACGGCTTGGCGGCGCCGATATCGCGGTGCTCGTCTGGGATGCGATCGAAACAAGGCTTAAAGCGCGCCACTAGCGTGGTGGATTTGAAGTTCCTGCAATGAGTACTGCAGGCCTTTTCAGGAACTTCAAATCCGAAAACCACGCTAGAAATGTAGTTTTGCTAGTGTCCTTTTCGATTCGTAAGTTCGTCTAACGCCAGTCGCAAGCCGAAACGAACTTACGAATCGGGACACTAGCGCTTGCTTGCCCCTTCCGCCCGTCGCATGATCGCCGTAACGAGGGGAGGCAATCATGCGAAATCTCTTGGGCCTATCGTGCGCGTTCGCTTTGGCCGGCGCCGCTGCTTTTGCCGACACAACGCCCGCGCCGTCTCCACCCTCCAAATGGGCGCTCGCTTCGGACCAGACCTATACGATCTTGCTTGCGAACCTGGCGGACAGCAATCTCACTTACGTCTATCGCATCTGTCAGGGCGACGGGCCGGGAACGCACGTCGACAGGAGCTTTGTTGCGGGTCAATTTGTGACTCTGGCGGCCGGCGCGTGCGTCGACGTCGCGACGCAAGGCTCGGTGCGACTGATGCGCGCCGATGCGACCGACACCAAGGCTTCCTCTGGCACTTATCAATTCATCTATGCGGTTGCCTCCCACAGCGCGCCGGCGCGCAGCTCGTGACGCATGGAAGTTTCGCGCGTCTTCACCGTCGCCTTTGTCGGCATCGAGGCGAAGACCGTTGAAGTCGAGGTGCAGCTTTCCTCGGGCGCCGTGGTTTTCAATATTGTTGGCCTGCCCGACAAGGCGGTGAGCGAGGCACGCGAGCGCGTGCGGAGCGCGCTCAATTCGCTCGGCCTCGCACTGCCCGCAAAGCGCATCACCGTCAATCTTGTACCGGCCGATCTGCCGAAGGAAGGCAGCCATTACGATTTGCCGATTGCGCTTGGCGTACTTGCGGCAATGGATGTTCTGCCCAAGGAGGATTTGGCGCATTTCACTTCGCTCGGCGAGCTTTCGCTCGATGGGCGCATCAATTTCGTCAACGGCGTTTTGCCTTCGGCGATTGCGGCAGCAAGCGAAGGTCGCGGCCTCATCTGCCCGGCCGACTGCGGCACGGAGGCCGCTTGGGCTGGCGAGGTGAACGTCTTAGCCGCGCCATCGCTGCTCGCGCTCATCAATCACTTCAGGGGCCATCAGGTTTTGCCCCCGCCAAGTGCGGTTTCGTACAAGGAAGACGTAAGCGGGCCGGACCTGCGCGACGTGAAAGGCCAGGAAAGCGCCAAGCGTGCCGTCGAGATCGCCGCTGCAGGCGGGCACAATCTTCTGATGATCGGGCCGCCCGGCGCCGGCAAATCCATGCTGGCGCAGCGACTGCCGGGACTTCTGCCGCCACTCACGGCGGCTGAGGCGCTCGAAGTCAGCCTCATTCACTCCGTAGCCGGACAATTGCCGGAGGGCGTGATCACCAGGCGACGGCCGTTTCGTTCGCCGCACCACTCCGCCTCGATGGCGGCCATGGTCGGTGGCGGGCGACTAGCAAAGCCCGGCGAGGTCAGCCTTGCGCATCACGGCGTGCTGTTCCTCGATGAGCTCCCGGAATTCGACCGCAGCGTGCTCGATTCCTTGCGCCAGCCGCTCGAGACTGGCGAGACGGTGGTTGCGCGCGCCAACGCGCATGTACGTTATCCGAGCCGCGTGCAGCTCATCGCTGCGATGAACCCCTGCCGCTGCGGCTACCTTTCCGACCCATCGCGCGCTTGCACGCGCGCGCCGCGCTGCGCG
>JBAQHC010000444.1:0-7200 GCA_049288095.1 Alphaproteobacteria bacterium
TCTGATTGCAGAATCGACTGTACCGGAGCTGTGGCATCGGCACTTCCTCGATTCCGCGCAGTTCGTCGATTTGGCACCGAAAGGGGCACGACGCTGGGCTGACCTCGGTTCAGGCGCCGGCTTTCCGGGTTTGGTTATCGCAATCTTAAAGAGTGGGACCCCGGGCTTCGAGATGCATCTGACTGAACGGATCGCCCGCAAAGCAGAGTTTCTCCGCGAAGTGATTCGCGAGACAAACGCACCTGCAGAGGTTCATTTCGGCCGGATCGAGGCTATCGGGCCCCTCAATGCCGAGATTGTGACCGCCCGCGCCTGCGCGCCACTGCCTCAGCTTCTTGAGTATTATCAAAGGCATAGCGCGCCGGGCGGCCTTGCGCTTTTCGCCAAGGGGAGAAATGCCCTGGAGGAATTGACGCGCGCGAAAGCCGACTGGACACTTGATTACGAAGTGGTCCCGAGTCGAACCGGCGGCGGGGGCCAGATCTTGCGCATCCGCTCGGCACAACGGCGCCCGAATGGTTAGTCTTGCTGAAAGAGCTGATCCCGAAGCCGCTGCCCTGCAGCGGGAAGACACGCCGCGCATTCTCGCAATCGTCAATCAAAAGGGCGGGGTGGGGAAGACGACAACGGCCATCAATCTCGGCACCGCGCTCGCGGCCGTCGGCGAACGCGTCTTGATCATCGATCTCGATCCGCAAGGCAATGCTTCAACCGGCCTGGGCCTTGATCGCACGGAACGGGTTTCTGACACCTATAAGGTGCTCATGGGTGATGCGCCGCTCGAAGATGCGATCATCCCGAGCAACGTGCCCAACCTCTTCGTCGTCCCCTCGACGATCGATTTGGCTGGCGCTGAGCTTGAGCTGGTCGGCGTAGCCCGCCGCTCGGCGCGGCTGCGCGATGCGATCTCAACCTATCAAAGCCATGCCGCGGCGAGTGGCCAGCATTTCAATTATATTCTGATCGATTGCCCGCCCTCGCTGAATCTTCTGACGATCAACGCATTGACGGCCGCCGATGGCGTGCTCGTGCCGCTGCAATGCGAGTTCTTTGCGCTTGAAGGTCTAAGCCAGCTCATCAAGACGATTGATCTCGTGCGCTCCAATCTCAACCCTGATCTTGAGATCCAGGGTGTCGTGCTGACCATGTTCGACAAGCGCAACAATCTCTCGGTGCAGGTCGAAAACGATGTGCGCGCGCATTTCGGTGACCGGGTCTATCGCACGGTGATCCCGCGCAATGTGCGCATCTCCGAAGCGCCGTCGCACGGCAAGCCGGCTTTGCTCTACGATTACCGGTGCGCGGGCAGCCAAGCCTATATGCGGCTTGCGAGCGAGCTCATTCAGCGTGAACGCCTGCGCCAGCCTGCCTGAATGCCGAACGACGAAAGCAACAACGCATGAGCAATCAAGATCAGACTCGCCCCAATCGGCTTGGCCGCGGCCTTTCCGCCTTGCTTGGCGGAGCCGACGAAACCCCACCGATGCGCCCTGACGGCAAACTCGCGCCGCGCGCCTTGCCGATCGCGCAACTCGCACCAAGCCCGCTTCAGCCGCGCCGCTATTTCGACGAGCAAGCGATGACGGAGCTCACCAGCTCAATCAGGGAGAAAGGTGTGTTGCAGCCGATCCTCGTGCGCCCGAGTGCGAAGGGTGATGGCAACTATGAGATCGTCGCGGGTGAGCGGCGCTGGCGCGCGGCGCAGCGCGCTGGCGTGCATGAGGTGCCGATCATCATTCGCGATCTGACCGACGGCCAGGTGCTCGAAATTGCGCTGATCGAAAATGTTCAGCGCGCTGATCTCAATGGCATCGACGAGGCGCGCGGCTACAAGACTCTGATCGAGCAGTTTCGTTACACCCAGGATCAGCTCGCCAAGGTCATCGGCAAGAGCCGGCCACATATCGCCAACTCGTTGCGGCTCTTGAGCCTGCCGCCTTCGGTGCAAGCGCATGTTGAATCCGGCGCTTTGACCGCAGGACATGTGCGCACGCTGGTAGGGCGGCCCGATGCCGAGGCGCTTGCGGAGCAGATGGTCAAAGGCGGCCTCTCGGTGCGCGCCGCCGAAGATCTTGTTCGCAGTCCTGAGACCCCGCCCAAGGAGCATGCAGCGCGGCCAAAGCACGAGAAAGATGCCGACACTTTGGGACTCGAGAAGTCGATCTCCGACAGTCTCGGCCTCAAAGTTCTGATCAACGACAAAGGTGATAAGGGCGGCGAGGTGCGCATCACCTATAGAACGCTCGAGCAGTTGGAAGATGTCTGCAACCGCCTGCAGCACACGCACTGATGTGTGATTTCCGGCGAAGCTCATCATCCTGAGCCTGTCGAAGGATGACAAGTCCAAGTACGCCTAGCTGGGCGGCGCCTCTCGTGCACCTCGCGCCAAAGCGAGCAGTGTGCGCTCGGAAATTTCCTCCGCCGGCAAGCCCGTCGTCTTGCATTGCATCTCTGCATCAAGAACGAGGCTTTGGGCGCGCGCGACATTTCGCGCCGGCCAGCGCGCCGCGTGCCGCTTGAGTGTCTCAGCCTGGTAATAGCCAAATCCGCCTTTGCCCGACTCGAGCCCCGCAAGCCGGTCGAGATGAAGTCCGAGCGCACGCAAGATGCGCACAGGATGAACGCCGGCGGCAGCAAGCCTTCCGTTTTGCCGCGCTGCTGTTTCGATCTGTCCTGAGAGCACGGCATCGATTAGTTGATCGACTTCGGCGGCACCCGTGTCGCCTACCAGTGCAAGCACATCTTCAAGCTCGATCCTGGCGCGATCGGCGCCCGGCTTGCTGCAGTAAAGCACGAGCTTATCGAGCTCTTGGCGGCTGACCCCGCGATCCCCGCCCAGCCGCTCGATCAGCGCAAGCTTGGCCTCGTGGCTGATCTCCGC
The DNA here is from genome assembly GCA_049288095.1 of Alphaproteobacteria bacterium. GTDB lineage: Bacteria > Pseudomonadota > Alphaproteobacteria > CAWBKL01 > CAWBKL01 > CAWBKL01. Next base: position 2,882 of record JBAQHC010000444.1, read on the forward strand.
GCGCGCCTCGCTGAGCACGGCTTCGACCAGCGATTCAAGGCTTGCTTCATCGTCGGGATAGCAAGCGATGGCGGCGATGCTGGCTGCGGACTCAGCAGCCTTGCGCAAGGCCGAGGTCGTGCGCAGCTCGCCGGCTTCGATAACGAAGAATGCATCGCCCCGTGCGCCGCCGCCCTCGCGCTCGGCCAGATAGGCTTCGAGCGCCGCGGAGGCCGCATCTGAACTCATCCGTAGACGGATGAATTTCCGTCCACCTAACATGGAAATTGAAGCGGCTTCGCCATAGAGCGCACCGGGTGCGTCTTTTATTTCGGCTTCGGAAAGCTCGACAAGCTGGAACGGATCGGGCTTCGGCCCCAAAATCGCGGCTTCGAGCTGCTTGCTCCGCTCACGGATGAGCCCATGATCGCGGCCGTGGATCAGCGCGCCTTCGATATTCCTGGGCGGCGCTTTGATGAAACCGTCGATCTCAGATAAGCGTTTGATTTGCATCGCAAATTAATGCCCGGCCGCACGCCCGCGCTGCTCGAAAAAGAGCGCCAAGCGCAACTCAAGCTGGTCGCCGAGATCGACAGAGGCATGCTCCTTGGCATCGTTTTCTGCCGAAAGGGTTGCGAATTGGGAATCGACGACGCTGTAGGAGGCCATGGAGCTTGCCGAACCGCGGGTGATCATCTTGCCGGTGCCGAGGTCGAAAAGCTGGTAGTTGGCGGCGAGCTGATAATTCCAGCGCGTGACGGACGTGTCCTTCTGAATGCCGAGGCCTTCGCGATACTCGCTCAATTTGATGTCGAGCCGGTATTGCGGATACATCGGCTCGCCATCCGGCGTGATCCGGTCAATCATTTCGTTTCGCAGGTCAACGCCGACCTTCGAGCCGATGGGCGAGATCGTAATCTGGCTCAGCTCCAGCCGCCGCGCCGAGTTGGGCCCACCAGCATAAAGCGGATGAAACCCACAGGCCGCGAGAGAGAAAAGGGCGAGGATTAGACTGAGCGCGCGCATTAGCCGACCACATTCACGATGCGGTCGGGCACCACGATCACCTTGCGCGCCGGCTTGCCGCCGAGCGCCTTCTTGATCGGCTCGAGCGCGAGCGCGCGGACCTCAAGGTCAGCGGCACTCGTGCCGGGCGCGATGGCCATTTCGGCGCGCCGCTTGCCGTTGAACTGAACCGCGATGGTGAGCTCGCTCTGCTTCACAAGCTCTGGGTCGGCTACTGGCCACGGCGTGTCGACGACCAGCTGTGAATGGCCAAGTTTCTGCCAGCTCTCCTCGGCAAGATGCGGCATCATTGGCGCCATCAAAATAATCAACGTCTCCACGGCTTCCTTCAGAGCCCACACATCCGGAATGCTTTTCGCATTTCCGACGCCGAACGCCTGAATCCCATTGGTCAACTCATAAAGCCGAGCCACGGCGCGATTAAATCTAAGGTTCTCAAGGTCGCTGGTCAGCTCGGCAATTGTGCGATGGGTCAACCGTCGAAGCCTTGTGGCATCGTCATCAAAAGAGGCTGGTTTATTAGCGAGGACTTGCAGTGAGACGGAGATCAGCGAGGAAGACTCGGTGACGAGTCGCCACACTCTTTGCGCAAACCGCCACGCGCCTTGCGCGCCTTCGTCTGTCCATTCGATGTCGCGCTCAGGAGGCGTATCCGAGAGCAGGAACCAGCGCGCGATGTCGGCCCCGTATTCCTCGATGATTGGCTCCGGTGCGACGACATTCTTCTTCGACTTCGACATCTTCTCCGGCGGCCCGATCGTCACCGGCTCGCGTGTGCCTTTGAGAAAGGCGGGCGCATTGCCGCCAGGCTCGGCCCGGTCGATCTCCTCCGGCAGCAGCCATTTGCCGGCTGAGTCGCGATAAGTCTCGTGGGTCACCATGCCCTGGGTGAAAAGCCCCGCGAACGGCTCCTTCACCTTGGTCAGACCCTCGGCCTGCATCATGCGCGTGAAAAAGCGCGCATAGAGGAGGTGGAGCACGGCGTGCTCCACGCCGCCGATATATTGATCGACCGGCAGCCAGTAATCGACGGCTTCGCGATTGACCGGCGCCGGCGCATGGGGATCGCAAAACCGCGCGAAATACCACGACGAGTCGACGAACGTATCCATCGTATCGGTTTCGCGCCGAGCCGGTTTGCCGCATGTCGGACAGGCGACATGCTTCCAGGTTGGGTGATGGTCGAGCGGATTGCCCGGTTTGTCGAAGCTCACATCCTCGGGCAGCTTCACCGGCAAATCCTTGTCGGGCACGGGCACGATGCCGCACGCCTCGCAATGGATCACCGGGATCGGACAGCCCCAATAACGCTGGCGCGACACACCCCAATCGCGCAAACGATAGCGCGTCGAGCGCTTGCCGCGCCCCATCTTTTCGATGCGCGCGATCGCCTCGGACTTTGCTGCCTCAACCGGTTTGCCGTTGAGAAACTCCGAGTTGATGAGTGTGCCGTCGCCCGTATAGGCCTCATTGCCAACAGCGAAGGTCGCCGCGTCCCCGCCTGGCGGCAGCACCACGGGCATCACGGGCAACGCATATTTGCGCGCGAAATCAAGGTCGCGTTGGTCGTGCGCAGGGCAGCCGAAAATCGCGCCCGTGCCATATTCCATCAGCACGAAATTCGCGACATAGACTGAAAGCTCGCGCCCGGCGATGAACGGATGCATGGCTTTGAGGCCAGTGTCGAAGCCCTTCTTTTCGGCCTTCTCGATCGCCTCTTCGCTCGTGCCGATCTTGCGGCAATCATCGATGAAGGCTTGCAGCCCGGCGCTGCTCTTCGCCAATTGATCAGCCAGCGGATGATTGGGCGAGATCGCGCAAAACGCTGCGCCAAACAGCGTGTCCGGCCGCGTCGTGTAGACTTCGAGTTCGCTTGCCGTGCCACCCTTGAGCGCAAACCGCATCGTCAGGCCCTCGGACCGCCCGATCCATTTGGTCTGCATCAGGCGCACTTTGTCGGGCCACCGCTCGAGTGTCTCGATTGATTGGAGGAGGTCCTCGGCGAACATCGTGATGCGCGCGAACCATTGGGTCAGCGTTCGCTGTTCGACGATTGCGCCCGAGCGCCAGCCGCGGCCGTCGATCACCTGCTCGTTGGCAAGCACGGTGTTGTCGACCGGATCCCAATTCACCTTGGCTTCGCGGCGATAGAGGAAATCGCGCTTCAAGAACGCCAAGAACATGCGCTGCTGGTGGACGTAATAGTCCGGGTCGCAGGTCGCGATCTCGCGCGTCCAATCGATCGAATAGCCCATCATCCGCAGCTGGGCCTTCATTGCCTCGATGTTTTGGTAGGTCCAGGGGCGCGGATGAATGCCTCGCTCCATCGCCGCGTTCTCGGCCGGCAGGCCGAACGCGTCCCAGCCCATCGGGTGGAGCACATTGAAGCCTTGCGCGCGTTTGAACCGCGCCAGCACATCGCCCATAGTGTAGTTGCGCGTGTGGCCGATATGGATGCGCCCCGATGGATAGGGGAACATTTCGAGCGCATAGAACTTCGGCTTGCCCGCGCGCATCTCGGCGCGGAAGGTGCCGCGGCGTTCCCATTCCGCTTGCCACTTCGCCTCAGTCTTGCCGGCGTTATAGCGCTCGGTCGGTGTCATGGGTGCGAGGCAGAAGTAGGCTGCGGGTTACTGGCCGGGCGTTGAAATGCGCAATTGGCGCGCCCGCGTAAGGATCGCGTTCTCGATCTTGCCGGGCGTCTCCGGGTCCAGCGCCGCATCGCTCCAACTACCCTTGCTGTCCTGCTGTTGACGAAACACCGACACCTTTAGTGCATCGGCGCGCAGCCGCTTGTCGAGAATATAAACCGTCACCTTGAAACGTTCACTGGCTGTTTGGGCCGGCGAATACCAATCGGTGATGATGACGCCGCCGAACGGGTCGGCCGATGCGAGCGGCATGAAGCTCAAAGTATCGAGCGAGGCATGCCAGAGAAAACTATTCACGCCGACGCCGATGCCGCTGCCGGCCACCCGCGCGGGCTGGCCGTTGGCCCCGCCGCCAAACATTGTGATGCCTTGCGAGGAATTGGTCTCAGCCTTCTTGTGGCTGCCGAACAGGAAGCTGCACCCGCTGAGATTGAGGGCGAGAGCGAACAAGACCGCGGCTCGCGCCCATTGGCGCGGGGCCCCGCGCTCGGCACGTCTTGTCAGCATCAGGTGATCTCCGGGGCGAATCTTCATGAAGGGCATCAAGCGGTTGCTTGGTGTAATGCACAGAGGATCGACATAAAAGGGGTTTGATGACCCTCGGCCGCGGCCAACGCCGATGTGATCGTGGCCCGAGAGCCTTGCCTGAGAGGGCTACTGCCT
>JBAQHC010000445.1:0-6110 GCA_049288095.1 Alphaproteobacteria bacterium
CCCATCGATCATGCTCGCCGCGTAATCAATGCGGTGATAGAGCGTGACCGGCGCGACGGTGCCATGTTGTGAAAGCGCAACCGCAGCCTCCGACGTAATCTTGGCGCGCGGCGCCGCGGCGTTCAGCACAAAGATCATTTGCTTGCGGCGCGCTTCGACAATGTCGACCGTTGCTCCTACGGCGCGCAAATCATGCGGGGATGGCCGCGCCGGCAAGATCACGAGATCGGCAAAGCTCACCACCTCGGCGATCGCGCGCGTCACCGCAGGCGGCGTATCGATAATGACGATATTGAAGCCCTGACTTCGAACGTGCTCGAGATCGTAAAGCAGATTCGAGAACACCGATTGCACAAAGGCAGGTGTCGGCTTCGCGCGCACATTCCACCATTTGGAAAGGCTGCCTTGCGGATCGGTGTCGATGAGCGCAACTGGCCCATCGCCCGCGAGTTCGGCTTGCACACCCAAATGGCCGGAAAGGGTCGTCTTGCCCGATCCACCTTTTTGCGATGCGAGTACGATGACGCGCATTGCTAGCCCCATTATTTCCGCGCGAGGGATGGCTGAAAAAACCGCCGTCCTCGCCCGTCCAAATGCCCAACTTCGTTATGACCTTTGGGCTTGTTTGCACCCATGCCCTCGGCCTTGAAGGCGACTTTCGAGCCAAGCTCTTAACGCGCGCTGAATCAGCGACTTGGCCGAAAATGTCAGTCTCATTTGTGACAAATCCGAACCATGGTGCCGAAAAGCGCGCTCGGCCAATGCCGAGACATTGATTTTGCCGCGCGCCGAATGAGATTAAGGTCGAACCGGTGGAGGAAACTGGGTATGGGAAGGCAAGGCTTGATGCTCGTTGCGGGCGGAATTTCGCTCGCGCTTAGCGGCTGCACGACGGCGCCGACGCCTCCCGCGCTCGCCGCGAGCGGCACCTATCAAGCCGGCTATGCCGACGGCTGCAAGACCAGCACAGAACGCTCGAAGCTCTTCGATCGCACCATCGTGCGCGATGAGTCCGCCTATGCAAAGGATGATAACTACAAACAGGGATGGAACAGGGGTTTCAGAGAATGCGGCTCGCCCGCAACGCAAAACGACCCCTATTCGGAGCCAGTGCCTCAATGGCAAAAGCGCGGCGGCCCCTTGGGCCAATAGTTTGCTTCGCATAGTCTCGCCCCGGCTCTCGTGCTAACAAGAGCGCCGAAGGGGAATAGCTGCCGCACATGGCTGAGGGAAATTCGCCGGATAGTTCGCCCGCGAGCTTAGCATCTGTCAGCCTCGCCGACACGCGCTTCGGCTCTTACCTCTTCGTGCACGCCTCATGGTTTTTGACCAACGGCCTTCAGGGCGTGCTGTTGCCTTACCTCGTCACTGTCGTCCTTAAGGGCAGCGCCGCGCAGCTTGGCATTGCGCAAATGAGCCTGACCTTGCCGTCGACCTTTCTGGTGCTCATCGGCGGCTTGATCGCCGACCGTGTGGACGTGAAGCGGCAAATTTCGCGCCTCTACATTTTCACGACCATTCCTTATTTTCTGCTCGGCGTCTTTCTCGCCTTCCACATCTTCTCATATCCGCTGATGATCGCTTACGCGCTGAGCGTAGGCTCGATCAGCGCCTTCACCTTGCCGACGCGCGACGCGCTTCTTGCCCGCATGGCGCCGAGCCCGGAAGGCGGCGGCATTCAGCGCGCCGTCTCGCTCGCTTCACTTGCGCAATTCTCCGGCCAGATCGTCGCTATGACGATCGCGGTGGGAGCGCGGCTCTTCGGCATCATCCCGCTGTTCTTTCTTCAAGTTGCGGTCATGGGCAGCGGCGCCGCGCTTGCACAGCGCTTGCGCCCGCGTCCGGCGCCGCCCAAGCGCGACCGCGGACAGACCAATGTCTTTTCCTTCGCATGGAGCGAGTTCGCGGCGGGCCATAAAGCCGTCTTCGCTTCTCCCATAATCGGCCCACTCACGATCATGTCGTTCGGCATCGGCGCGAGCCTGCCCGGCAGCATGCAGGTTCTCATGCCGCTGCTCGTGAAATCGTACTTTCCGGCCAATCTGGCCATAGCCGATCAGCCGCGCATCGAGTCAGCGCTTGCGATCTTCACGCTATGCTTCTGGCTCGGCACGATCACCACGGCAACGAGCTTGGTGCGCCTCGGCATGCCGCGCCACAAAGGCAGGCTTTATCTGTTCGGCATCGTCGGCGGCGGAACACTGCTCTTTGTCGAGATGCTTCACCTGCCCTTCGCCCTGTTCTGCGGTCTCAACTTCTTCTGGGGCATTGCCAACGGCATCATCATCACGCTCGGGCGCGGCATCGTGCAGGAGCTCGCGCAAGAGCATCTCCGTGCACGGATATTATCGGTGTTTTCATTCGGCTTCATGGTCGGCGGGCCGGTCGGCGCAGTCGTGCTAGGATTTCTCGCCGGCGCGCTCGGGCCGCACGAGGCATTGCTGTTTCCTGGCGCGCTCGCGATCCTCATCGCCATCGCGGCCGTCGTCGCAACCCCGCTCTGGCGCCTCAATACCGAGGCTCTCGTCCACGAAGTGCCAATACCGCAAACCGAGCCAGTTTGACCCTTTCACCTCTCCCTTCAGGGAGAGGTCGCTGATGCAAGCTTGCTTGCAGCAGCGGGTGAGGGTGAACAACAGCTCAGCACCCTCACCCTGCCCTCTCCCCGAAGGGAGAGGGATAATCCGTTACTACATCGACCCTAGCGTCGCCGGATCCCAATGCTCGTCAGCCTTGCCCTCGACGAACCGCCACGTGTCGAACCAAGTGGTGGTGTATGTCTTGGTCGCATCTTTCGGATTTTTCATTTCGCGCGGATAGAGGACCGTCACGTAATCGCCCTCGGCAACGACAGCGACGACTTTCGTCGTCATCTTCTCCGGGCACGCCTTGGGCTGCATCTTCATCACTTTGGTGAAGAAGTTGACGACCGAATCCAGACCCGACGCCGCCACCGGATTGTGCTGGTGATAGGCAGGGGTCAGCCACATGCCGGCCTCATTCCAGTGCCCACATTCGAGCAAGTCTTTCACGATGTGATAGGCCGCTTGCTTGTTGGTATTGAGCTTCGGATCCGGGCTCGTGAACAGCGCATCCGGATTGGCCACGCCCACCACGGGCTCCGCCAGCTGCGCGTTGGCCATCGGTGCAATCAACACCGAGCCGGCCAGCATTACCCCCGCCAAAATTCGCTTCATTTGTTCCTCCCTCATTGCATGCCGCCCCTATGTGTAGCCGAGCCGGGCGCTCTCCTAAAGTGCCGGTTTGACGTTTCGTCACACCACGCACGCTTGACCCACCAAGCCTAACGGCTTTACCCACAAGCAACCGGCCAAGAACCAGAATCAAGGCCGTGGCGAAGCTCGGCACCACTCCATGAACGAGATCGGCCCAGGCGTCTTAGACGGCGCTGCTGCACTAGCGCGGCGGCGTCCAGGCGAATTTCGTTGGTACATGGCCGGCTACGGCGCCTACTTTTTGGGCCTCGGCATCAACCAAGTGCTCCTGCAATATTTGTTCGTCGTGGTTCTGCATGAGAGCGCGGCGCGGTTCTCGCTCGCGCAGTCGCTGATCATGATTCCGCTGTTGATCGCAATTCTGTTCGGGGGTGCGGCGGCGGACCGCTCGGAATTGCGCGGCCACCTCATTCGCATGCAATTGTTGCTTGCCGTGCCGCCGCTCCTGCTCGCCGTCGTCGTCGGGTTTGGGCAGCTCAGCTATTTCGCGATGCTTGCCTATGGCTCTGTGCTCGGGGCGATTCAATCCTTCGTCCAGCCGGCGCGCGACTCGCTCCTGACCAATGTCGCACAGCGCTCGAACGACATGGACATTCCGCGCGCGGTTGCTGCCGCCTCAGCAGTTCAGCTGTGCGGCCAGTTGGGCGGCTTCCTGTTGGTCGGCGGGGCCGAGCGCGTCGGCGCCGTGCCGCTGCTGCTCACTTTCTCGCTCGCGCTCGTCTTCGCGGCGAGCTGCACACTGCGCACTGCGCCGACTGCCGAACTCGAGCGCAAGCCGCGCAATGCCGAACCGATGATGACGCTTCTGACCGGCGGCTTTCGCGAAGTTTCCGCCTCGGAGACACTGCGCACGCTCATCCTCTGCTCGTTCGTGATGGGGATTTTCGGTGCGGCCGCCATGCAAGTCATCATGCCGATTATCTTGCGCGAGGTTTATCACGGCACCGCGCTCACCTTCTCGTTCTTCAATTTCTGCTATGTCGGCGGCACGGCGGCGACCGCGCTCGCGCTCACCTACGCCCGCGCGATCAAGCGCCAGGGCCGCGCCATGCTGCTTTCAATCAGTGGGGGCATTGTCACGCTCATCGTGACGCATTTCGGCCCGCCGCTTTACGTGTTGTTTCCGCTCGTTTTCATCTGGGGGATGTGCAACGGCATTTGGCTCAGCTTGAGCCGCGCGCTCGTTCAAGAATCCGCGCCCGCCTCGCATCGTGCGCGCATTCTGGCCGTGCTGACGCTCGGCAATCTCGGCGGCTTTCCGATCGGCTCGCTGCTTGCGGGACAATTCATCGCGGCGCTCGGCTTACGCGGCGCCGTGCTTGTGCCGCCGCTCAGCTTCATTATCGTTTGCATCGTGATGATCACCTGCACGGGCATGTGGCGTTTCGAGCGCCCGCAGAAAGCGTGAATGGCAAAGCAACCGGCAAACCCCGCCAAAGATCTGATCCGCCGAGCCACATTGGCCGCGCGCGATGCCATGCCCGCTGCGGCACGCCAAGCTGGCGCGCAGGCGATCGCAGCGCGCGCATTTCCGGTTGCGGTGCCTTCGGGCGCGATCGTCTCGGGCTTTATGCCCATTGGTAGTGAGATCAACCCAATCCCGTTGATGCAGCGCCTGGCCGCCGCCGGGGCCAAGCTTGCTCTGCCCGTCGTCATCGGCCGCGGCAAGCCCCTTGAGATGCGCGCCTGGGCCTTCGGCGAGCCCCTGATTGAGCAGCAATGGAATATCAAAATCCCGCCGCCCGGGGCGCCCGCGGTCGACCCGGACATCATGCTCGTGCCGCTTGCTGCCTTCGACCGCACCGGCCATAGGATCGGCTATGGCGCGGGCTATTACGACATGACGATCGCAGCCCTGCGCGCCCGAAAAAGGCTCGTGACCGTGGGGCTGGCCTTCTCCGCCCAGGAGGTAGCCTCCGTGCCCGCCTCGGCCCACGACCAGCGCCTCGATTTTGTGATGACCGAGCGGGAAACCCTCTCCTTTCGCGGTGCTCAGGCGGGCTGATAGGCTCCCTGGGGAGAGGTTCCAGATGGGCGAAGGCGATAAGCCGGCCGAGGCGCCGGCCGACCAGAAGATCGACGAGATCGCGACCGCCATCTTGCGCGGGCGCGGCGAAGGCTTGCCGATCCGGCCGCAATCGGACGGCAATGTGCGGCGCAACGATTTCGACCCCAAATTCATCGAGGCGATGCGCCGGGCTGCACGCGAACGCGGCGAGGACCCTTGGCTCTCCGAAGAAGAGCTCGATCGCACCCACGCCAAGATGATGAGCGAGCATCCCAAGGGCGAAGACCTCTGGTTCTTCGGCTATGGCTCGCTGATGTGGAACCCCGCGCTCAACATCGCCGACTCCAAGTTCGCGAATGTGCGCGGCTTTCATCGCGCGTTTTGCCTCTCATTGCGCATGGGCCGCGGCTCGCCGGAGTTTCCGGGGCTGATGCTCGCGCTGATGCCGGGCGGCGCCTGCAACGGCGTTGCCATGTGTATTGCTGGCACTGAGGTCGCAACCGAAACGCGGATCCTTTGGACGCGCGAGATGCTGTCAGGCGCCTACCGCCCGGTTTGGCTCGACACCCAAATCGGCGACAAACGCGTCAAATCGCTCAGCTTCGCCGCCAACCCCAAGCACAACCGCTATGTCGGCAAATCCTCCTTCGAGGAAACGGCGCAGCTGATCGCCAAGGCGCAGGGTGTTTTCGGCAAGAACCGCGACTATCTCTATAGCACCGTCAAAGCGCTCGAAACGCACGGCGTTACGTCCGGGCCGATGCACAAATTGGCGAAGCGCGTGCGCGAGATTGCCGATGAGGGGGAAACGTAATTTCTAACAGCCTCCCCCTTGTGGGGAGGCCGAAACGCGAAGCGTTTCGGGT
>JBAQHC010000446.1:0-2148 GCA_049288095.1 Alphaproteobacteria bacterium
TTACCTTCGAATGTCGGGTGAGGGTGAGGCATCAAGCTCAGTACCCTCACCCTGCCCTCTCCCTGAAGGGAGAGGGATTATCATCCCCCGACCCAAGTCGCTGCGACCTCGGAGCCCCTCTCCCGCAAGCGGAGAGGGACCTATATAGTTGTACGAGTAAACTAAGATCACGGGAAGAAACGCGTATGGCTCTGACGATTAAACCGATATTGCCGAATTTCGGCGCCGAGATTTCGGGTGTCGATATTTCGCGCGCCCTCGACGAAGCCACCCAGCGCGAGGTCGTCGCCGCGCAGGATAAATATGGTGTCACGGTCTATCGCGACACGCATCTGAACGATGAAACGCATGTCGCGTTCAGCCGCATTTTCGGCCATCTCGAGCTTGCGCCTGCAATCGCCGGCCGCAAGACGCGCCACTCGCATCGCGAGCTGTTCGATGCCAGCAATCTCGATGTCGACGGCAAAATCATCACCGATGAGATGATCCGCCTGCACAAGAAGGGCGATCGGCTTTGGCACACCGATTCCTCGTTCATGGAGCTGCGCTCATCGCATTCTCTGCTGTTGTGCCATGAGGCGCCGCCCGAGCACGGCGAGACCTGGTTTGCCGATACGCGCACGGCTTATGACGATTTGCCCCAAAGCATGAAGGATAGGATCGAGGGCCTGGAAGCCAATCACTCGATCTGGTGGTCGCGCAAGATGGCGGGTTATCCGTTCACGGATGAAGACATCGATGCGCGGCCGATGGCTCGGCACCGCCTTGTTCATGTTCACAAAGGCTCCGGCCGCAAAGCGCTCTACATCGCCTCCCATGCGCGCGACATTGTCGGGATGCCGCGCGAGGAGGGCCGGGCGCTGCTCGATGAGCTGACTCTGTTCGCAACCCAGCCCAAATATGTCTTCAGCGTCACCTACAAGCCGGGCGATCTCGCGATTTGGGATAATCTTTGCTCGATGCATCGAGGCGGCGACTTCGACGAGCTCAAGTATCGCCGCGATATGCGGCGCACGACCGTGCGCGAGGGCGCACCGCCTGAGACGGCGGATGATCCGTTCACGGACGCTTTCGCCCGCGCCGGCCGCACGGCTTTCACCGAGGCGCGGAATTAATTCGCCGCTTCCAGTCCCCCTCCCTCTGGGAGGGGTAAGGGGAGGGATTTACCGCGGATCATCTGCGTACATCATAATCCCCCTCCTAACCTCCCCCAGAGGGGGAGGGACATTGTTTGGATTATCCGTGTCCTCCGTGTCCTCCTTGTCTCCGCGCGAAATCCCAGAGCCGTGCTACAATCAGCGCAGGGCCCGATGGAGCAAACAATGATTGGCCGCTTGAATCACGTGGCGATTGCGGTGCCGGACGGCCAGCTTGACGCGGCTTCAGAGAAATACCGCGACACGCTTGGCGCCGATGTTTCAGCGCCGGTTCAACAACCCGCGCATGGCGTGACGACGGTGTTCATCACGCTGCCCAACACCAAGATCGAACTGCTTGAGCCATTGGGCGAGAACTCGCCGATCAAAGGCTTTCTCGACAAGAACCCATCCGGCGGCATTCATCACGTCTGCTACGAGGTTGGCGACATCAACGAAGCGATTGCGCGCATGAAAGCCAAAGGCGCGCGCGTGATCGGCGATGGCACGCCCAAAATTGGCGCGCATGGCAAGCCGGTGGTGTTTCTGCATCCCAAGGATTTCGACGGCACGCTGATCGAGCTGGAAGAAGTGTGAGGCGAATGGCGAATAGCGAGTAGAGGTCGCGTGGCGACGCCGCACTTGTATTTCTATTCGCTACTCCCTATTCGCTATTCGCGTCTTTCGCCAATCCCCAACGGCCGCAATCTTTCATGGGCGTCTTCGGCTTCATCGTCACCTTCATCATCGTGTGGTGGCTCGTGTTTTTTGCAACATTGCCCTTTGGTGTGCGAGGGCACGCCGAGGCCGGGGAGAAGCTCGCGCGCGGCACTGATCCCGGCGCCCCCGTCGATCCAAAGCTCAAAGCGAAGGCCCTCGCTGCCAGCGCGATTGCCCTCCCGATCGTTCTGGTGATCTGGGCCTGCGTCGAATTCCATCTCCTCGCCTAGGGCCAGTGAGTGCCGCCAAAATAGGCAGCGCCCTTAAAAGGCGAAGGCAGATCGCCTATTCG
>JBAQHC010000447.1:0-16369 GCA_049288095.1 Alphaproteobacteria bacterium
TGCATCGCCGTGCTGGCGCCGCCGGCATTCAGCGCGGGCAGCGCACTGCCGCCGCCTGCTAGCGCCGGCAGTCTGGAGCCGGTTCCCGCCGAAACTGATCAGCCAGCTGATCAGGCGGGCGGCGATCACATTACCGGGCTGGGCACCAATCTTATCGAGCCGGGCGGCGCCATCCACCAAATCCGGGTCGTCGGCACGCAGCGCATCGAGCCTGAGACAGTGCTGTCCTATCTCGCGGTGCAACCCGGCGATCCGTTTGACCCAGTAACCGCAGACCTGTCGCTCAAGCGGTTGTGGGCGACCGGGCTGTTCGCTGATGTGGTGATGCGCCGGGAGGGCGATGATCTGGTGGTTCAGGTCGTCGAGAACCCGATCATCAATCGCATCATCTTTGAGGGTAATCATTCCAAGGACGACAAGAAACTCGGCGATGAAGTGCAGATGAAGCCGCGTACCGTCTTCACGCGCGCGCGTGTGCAAAGCGACGTCACCCGCATCGTCGAGCTCTATCGCCGGTCAGGCCGCTTTGCCGCGAAAGTCACGCCCAAGATTGTCGAGCTGCCTCAGAACCGGGTCGATCTCATCTTCGAGATCAGCGAAGGGCCGGTGAGCCACATCGCAAAGATCAACTTCATTGGCAACCGCGCCTTCACGGATCGTGACCTGCGCAAGGAGATCGTTACGCGAGAATCGCGCATCTGGTCGCTGTTCAGCTCGAACGACAATTACGATCCCGACCGTGTCGCTTACGACGGCGAGAAGCTGCGCAAATTCTATCTCAAGAACGGCTATGCCGATTTTTCGGTGGTCTCCTCCGTCGCCGAAATGACGCCGGACGGTAAGGACTTCATCGTGACCTATACAGTCGATGAGGGGCCGCTCTACAAATTCGGCAAGGTGAGCGTCGAGACAACTCTGCAGGAGCTCGATCCCAAGCTTCTCCAGAGTGTCGTAGGCATCAGGGCCGGAGAGACCTACAACGCCGACAGTCTCGATTCGGCCAAAGACACGATCACGTTCCTCGCAGGAACGGTTGGCTATGCGTTCGTGGACGTGAAGTCGAGGCTTACACGCGAGCCCGGCAAGAATGTCATCGACGTCGTGTTCGAAGTGAACGAGGGCCCGCGTGTCTATGTCGAACGCATTAACATCCGGGGCAACACGCGAACGCTCGACCGCGTCATCCGGCGCGAAATCCGCATGGCGGAAGGCGACCCGTATAACCGTGTGCTGATCGACCGCTCCAAACAGCGCTTGAAGGCGCTCGACTTCTTCAAGGATGTCGACATCAAGAACGAGCCCGGCACGGCACCTGACCGCACAATTCTTGATGTCTCGGTCGAAGAGCAGCCAACCGGCGAGCTTTCGGTCGGTGTTGGCTATTCAACCGACCAATTCCTTGGCGATGTCCAGATTTCAGAGCGCAACCTTCTCGGCAAGGGCCAGTTCCTGCGCCTGCAAGCTTCTGTCGGCAACTTGCAACAGCAGATCGATCTCTCGTTCCGAGAGCCGTATTTCCTCGACCGCAATCTACAGGCGGGATTCGACATCTATCGTACGGTGTCGGACTTCACGAACTATTCCGGCTATAAATCGAGCAGCATCGGCGCGAGCTTCCGGACCGGTTTTCCGCTCACGGAATATTCGTCGCTGTCGCTCACCTATCAAATCGATCACACCAATGTTGATGCTTCGGCCTTGAGCTGCTCGAGCGGCCTCATTTCCGCGGCCATTTGCGATCAGACGGGCTCGGTTCTGACGTCGATGATCGGCTACAGCTTCGGGCAGGACCGCCGCGACGATCCCATCTCGCCGACCAAAGGCTCGACGCTTAGCCTCAGCCAGGACTTTGCAGGCGTGGGCGGGGATGCGCGTTTCTTGCGCACGGAGATCGCGACCTCGCGCTATTGGCCGGTCTGGGGCAAGGATGTGGTGCTCGGCTTCAACTGGAGCGCGGGCTATTTGTGGGCCTACACTGGGGAAGGCGTCAGGCTCGATCAGCGCTTCTTCAAGGGCGGCGACTCATTCCCAGGCTTCCAGACCGCCGGCATTGGTCCGCGCGATATTGTGACGAGGGACGCGTTGGGCGGCAAAGCCTACGGTATCGGCAGCTTACAATTGCGGATCCCGACCGGCCTGCCCAAGGACTACGGTATAAAGGCCGCGCTTTTCGTGGATGTCGGCACGCTCGGCGTTCTCGACAAGTCTGATCTAGGGCCGAATAGCGTCGCCGCGGATATCCGCCAGAACATGTACTGGCGGGCTTCGGCGGGTATCAGCATCTACTGGGATTCCCCGTTCGGGCCGGTGCGCGTCGATATTGCTGACCCGTTCCGAAAGGCGCCTTATGATAGGACTCAGGTTCTCCGTTTCTCAGCAGGGACTCGTTTCTAGAATGCTTAGGACAGTTTTGCGTGCGGCCGTCGTCGCCGGTTTGGGTCTGGGCGCTGCCCTTACACTTTCTTCGAGCTCCGCGTTCGCGGCTCCGGAGCTCAAAGTGCTCGTCGTCGATCAACAAGGCGTCTTACGGGATTCGCTCGCGGGCCAAGATATAGGACGCCAGGCCGCCGCGCTCCGCGATCAAATCCAGGCGGAGCTCACTGCAGAGCAAAAGGCGATCATCGCCGCGCAGCAGGACTTGCAGAAGAACGGCTCGATCTACTCGCCCGCGCAGCGAGAGCAGAAGCTCAAAGCGCTTGAGGCGAGGCAACAGGCCTATCCGATGTTTGAGCAACGCAAGAGCCAGATTTTGCAGTCCTCCATCGGCCAGGCATCTGACCAGCTGGCGGCGGCGTTGCGGCCCGTGCTGCAGACGCTGATTGACGAGAACCACGCGACCTTGCTGCTAGACCGCTCAAACGTGATGTATTCGCTTCCGGCCTATGACGTTACTCAAGAGGCCATTAAACGGCTGAACGCCCGGATCGCGAGCGTCAAGGTCGTGCGTGTTAATCTGGACTCCGTAACACCCGATCAGGGCGCGATGCCCCCAGCACCGAGGGCAGCGAGCGCGCCGTCGCCCGCTCCGGCAACTGCTCCCAAGCCAGCAACGGCCCTGAAGCCGCTCCGCCCGAGCAGCTCCGCGGCCTCGCCGTAAGCTCGGGGCGAGATAATGGCCGATCCGCGCTTTTATGTGCGTGCGGGGCCATTCACGCTCGAGGCTCTTGCTGACCTGACCAGTTCGATGCTCGGTCCGCGCGCCTCGGCTGGCGCCCTGGTACGCGATGTCGCGTCCTTGGAGACCGCTGAGGCCGGCGATATTGCGTTTTCGCAAAGCGCGAGAATTGCCGAGCAGGGACGAGGGCGCCCCGGCATTGCGCTCATCATTCCGCCTGACATTGCGCAGAGTGATTTGAGCGTCGCGCTGCTTCTCAACCGCAATCCGGCGCGCGCATTCGCGGAAATTGCGGCGGCGTTCTATCCCGCTGCCGAGCAGCCGCAATTCAAGCCGGGCACGATGATTGACGAGTCGGCGAAACTGGCGGTGGGCGCCCAGCTCGGTGCGGGAGCCGTCGTCGGTGCCGGCGCTGAAATTGGCCAGGGCACCGTGGTCGCCCCGAATGCGGTAATCGGCCCGGGTGTCCTTATCGGGCGGAACTGCCGAATTGGCGCGAATGTCAGCATTACCCACACACTGATAGGTGATCGCGTTATCGTGCATCCCGGCACGTCCCTCGGTCAGGACGGCTTCGGCTTTATCGGGTCGAGCCGTGGTCACATCAAGGTGCCGCAGCTCGGGCGCGTGATCATTCAGGACGATGTCGAGATTGGCGCTTGCGTCACGGTCGACCGTGGCGCTCTCGGCGATACGGTGATCGGCGAGGGGACCAAGATCGATAATCTCGTGCACATAGGCCACAATTGCCGCATCGGCAGGCACGCGCTCATCGCTGGCCAAGTGGGTCTTTCGGGCAGCGTTACGATCGGCGATTTCGTTATGCTGGGTGGCCAAGCGGGCGTGGCGGATCACCGCAAGATCGGTGACTTCGCCCGAGTCGCCGCCAAGGGCGGCGTTATGACCGATGTGCCAGAGCGGGAAACCTTTGCGGGCTTCCCGGCCCGGCCCCGGTTTAAGTGGCTTCGCGAAGTTGCATGGGTCGAGAAATCCGTGACAAAAGAGAAGGGTGCGGCGAAGGGCAAAGGCAAGGTCCCGGACAGCGAGGAGACATGACCGCATCCGACACCAAGAAGCCGCGCGTGGCCGAGGAGCCGCTCGAGAGCATCGATATCAAGCGGATCATGGAGCTCTTGCCCCACCGTTACCCGATGCTGATGATCGATCGCATCGAAGACGTGAAGCTCGGTATTTCTGCGACCGGCATCAAAAACGTGACCTTCAATGAGCCGTTCTTCCTTGGCCACTTTCCCGGCCATCCAATCATGCCTGGCGTGTTGATCGTCGAGGCGATGGCGCAGACCGCGGGCGCCCTTGTCAAGCACTCGCTCGGCACCGAGCGCGGCGACGAAGTCGTCTACTTTATGACAATCGACAAGGCGAAATTCAGAAAGCCTGTCGTCCCCGGCGACACTCTCAAGCTTCACGTCAACCTTATCAGAGAGCGTGCGCCGGTTTGGCGCTTCGCCGGCGAAGCGCGCGTGAATGGCGAGCTGCGTGCCGAAGCGGAGTTCTCCGCGATGATCATGGGCGCCGCCTCAGAGCCGCCGCGCGAGTCTTGATGGCACAGATACACTCAACGGCCATTGTCGAGGCCGGAGCGCGATTGGGCGATGGCGTGAAGATCGGCCCTTATTGTGTGATCGGCCCTCAGGCCTCGATCGGCGAGCGGGCCGAGCTCATTTCGCACATAACCGTCAGTGGACGGACAAGCCTGGGTGCGGATTGCGTGGTTCATCCATTCGCCGCGCTGGGAGGTCCACCGCAGCACACGCGTTACAAGGGCGAGGATGTTGCGCTCAATATCGGCGCGCGGTGTGTCATCCGCGAGCACGTGACGATGAATACGGGAACGCCATTCGGGCGCGGCTCGACCGACATCGGGGACGACTGCTTCTTCATGATCGGTAGCCATGTGGCGCATGATTGCGTGATCGGCCATCACGTCACCTTCACCAACAATGTGGTCGTCGGCGGCCATGTCGAGGTCGGCAATCACGCGATGATCGGCGGCAATTCTGCGGTTCATCAATTCGCGCGCATCGGCGATCATGCTTTCGTCGGTGGTATGACAGGGCTTGAGAACGATCTCATTCCTTATGGCTCTTGCATGGGCGACAGGGCAGAGCTTGCTGGTCTGAACGTTGTGGGATTGAAGCGCCGCGGCTTTTCGCGCGCGGCGATTCATAAGATTAGGGCGGCGTGCAAAGTGTTGTTTGGCGACAGCGGCACGCTTGATGCGCGACTCAGCCGCGTTGCCGAGCAATTCGCCGATGTCCCGGAGGCGATGGAAATCGTGCGCTTCATCCGCGCCGGTACTCATCGCTCGCTGTGCCTGCCACGCCCAGGCCTATGGGCAAGCTCGGCTAATGACGCCGAATAACAACACAAAGCTCGGCATTTTTGCCGGCGGCGGCGATCTGCCCTTGAAGCTTGCTGAGGCTTGCCGGGCGAACGGACGCCCGTTCTTCGTCATTGGCATTGAAGGCAGCGCAGGGCCTGAGATCGAGTCGTTCCCGCATGCCTGGGCCGGCATAGGCGCGATCGCCCGCGCACATAAATTGCTGAAAGATGAGGGCTGTGGCGAGGTCGTCTTCGCTGGCATCGTGAAACGGCCGGATTTCAAGAACATCAAGCTCGATCACAAAGGCGTGCGGCTTTTGCCAAAGGTCGTGCATGCTGCCGCGCGCGGCGACGATGCCTTGCTCACGACGATTCTTCGGGACTTCGAGCGCGAAGGTTTCAAGGTCGTCAGCGTTAGCGACGTGCTCTCCGACATCATCGTTCGTCCGAGCGTTCTCACCGCGCGCTCACCAAGTGATCGTGATATGCGCGACATCGTCAAAGCCATCGAAGTCGTACGAGAGCTTGGCAAGCTCGATGTCGGGCAGGGTGCCGTTGTGTGCGAGGGACTCGTGCTCGCGGTCGAAGCCGCCGAAGGCACCGACGCGATGCTCGAGCGTTGCGCGCAGCTGCCTGCAAACATTCGGGGAAATGCTGAGGCGCGGCGCGGCGTGCTCGTCAAGATGCCGAAGCCGCACCAGGAAATGCGCGTCGATTTGCCGACGATCGGCGTGCCTACAGTCGAGAAGGCCGCAGCGGCGGGGCTGGCCGGCATCGCGGTGAAAGCCGGCGCCGCGCTCATCCTCAACGAAGCGGAAGTCATTACGCGCGCCAATGCGCTTGGTATTTTCGTGACCGGTATCGGTGATGCTTAGGACGCCTTCCAATTTTCAACCTCCCCCTTGCGGGGAGGTCGATTTGCCGAAGGCAAATCGGGTGGGGGTGTCGGACTCCGCCAAGTCCCAACCGAGCAACCCCCACCCGAAACGCTTTGCGTTTCGTGCCTCCCCGCAAGGGGGAGGCTAATGGAGTCAAAACCGCTCAAGTTGATGGTTGTCGCCGGTGAGCCCTCGGGCGATGCGCTTGGAGCGCAGCTCATGGCGGGCCTCAAGGAACTACGACCCTTGGTCCAATTCAGCGGTGTCGGCGGCCCGCAAATGGAAGCTCAGGGGCTCAAGTCTCTCTATTCGCTCGCCGATACATCGGTGATGGGTCTCAAAGAAGTCGTGCCGAAAATCCCTCGGATATTACAGCGCGTGCGCGAGGCAGCAGAGTTTGCGATCGCAACAAAACCTGATCTCGTCATTCTGATCGACAGCCCGGATTTCACCCATCGCATTGCGCGACGTTTGAAAAGGCTCGCGCCGAACATCACGGTCATAAAGTATGTCGCGCCGCAAGTTTGGGCCTCGCGTCCGTGGCGCGCGAAGAAGCTCGCGGAGTTCGTGGATCATTTGCTCGCGCTTCTGCCGTTTGAGCCGGAATTCTTCGAGCGCTACCATTTGCCGACGCATTTCGTCGGCCATCCTGTGATCGAGCGCATGCCTCAACTGGCGGCGAATGCGGGCGATGAATTTCGCACGCGCTACGACATTCCGCCGGATGTGCCATTGCTCGCGATGCTGCCGGGCAGCCGTTCCAACGAGATCCGTTTCATCATGCCGCAATTCCTCGAAACTGCACGCAAGATTAAAGCGGAATTGCCAAGGCTTCATATTGTTGTGCCTACGGTTGCACATGTTCGCGCACGCGTTGAAGACGGCTTGAAGTCGCTGGATGTACCGCATGTCGTTGTCGAAAGTGAGACCGATAAGTTTGCGGCGCTGCGCGCAGCAACTGCCGCACTCGCGGCTTCAGGTACGGTAACGACAGAAGTCGCGCTTGCCGGCACTCCGCAAGTTGTCGGCTACAGGCTCGGATGGCTAACCGCTTTTATTGCGCGTAAATTCTTTCGCCTGCGCTATTTCACTTTGCTCAACATCATCGCGGACGAAATGATCATTCCGGAATTTCTTCAAGAGGAGTGTGAGCCGGGTCATCTTATGAAGGTGCTCATGCCGCTGATGACATCGCCTGAAGCGCGCGCTGCGCAAATTGCCAAGACAAAAGCAGCGCTCAAATCACTCGGTGCCGGCGCAGAAGCCCCGAGCCGCCGGGCCGCGCGTGCCGTGTTGGAAATTGCAAGTGGCCTGGGACCGCGTGCAATCAGCGCAGGAAAAGCAGGACAAGGCTGAAACCCGCAAGCGCAAGCGTCGGGACCAGCCAATAGACGTGCCGTCCGAAAAAGGCTTGAAGCCCCCACAGAAGCTCCGGCTCATTGTCGTTGGCCGGAGCTCTCGACACCGGCAACCATGGCATCAGCGGCGACGCCGGCTGCCGCGCCGCTCGATCAGTGTCGTTTTGATTGTCACCGGGAGCGGCCATCTTCTTGCCCGCGCGCTTCGCGCTCACCTCTTGTCGTAGGATATGTACTCGCGGCGGCGGGCGCCAGTGTAAAGCTGTCTTGGCCGTCCAATTTTCTGTGACGGATCCTGAATCATCTCGCTCCATTGGGCGATCCAGCCCACTGTTCTCGCAAGTGCGAAAAGCACGGTGAACATTTCGGTCGGGAAGCCGAGGGCACGCAGTGTGATTCCCGAGTAGAAGTCGATGTTGGGGTAAAGCTTCTTCTCGACGAAGTAGGGGTCGCTGAGAGCGATCTTCTCGAGATCCATCGCGACCTGAAAGAGCGGATCGTCCTGATGGCCGAGCTCTCTTAAGACCTCATGGCAGGTCTTCTGCATGATTTTGGCCCGCGGATCGTAGTTCTTGTAGACGCGGTGGCCGAACCCCATCAGCCGGAACGGATCATTCTTGTCCTTGGCGCGGGCAACGAACTCGGGAATGCGGTCGGGCGTTCCGATCTCTTCAAGCATCGACAGCGCCGCCTCGTTGGCGCCGCCATGAGCGGGGCCCCATAGGCAAGCTATGCCCGCCGCGATGCAGGCAAATGGATTCGCGCCAGACGAGCCCGCAAGGCGAACAGTGGAAGTCGAAGCGTTCTGCTCGTGATCGGCGTGCAGGATGAAGATGCGGTCCATTGCGCGCGCGAGAACTTCGTTGACGACATAATCCTCAGCGGGTACGGCGAAGCACATGCGCAGGAAATTCTCCGAATAGCCGAGATCGTTGCGCGGGTAGATAGACGGCTGTCCGATCGAGTATTTATAGGCCATCGCCGCAATCGTCGGCATCTTCGCGATCATGCGATAGCTGGCGACCATGCGCTGGTAGGGATCGTTGATGTCGGTTGAGTCGTGATAGAAGGCCGAGAGCGCGCCGACCGTGCCAACCATGACGGCCATCGGGTGAGCGTCGCGACGGAACCCGCGCAAGAAGAACTGCATCTGCTCGTGCACCATTGTGTGCTTGGTGATCGAGCGCGTGAACTGAGTCATTTGTGCGTGATTGGGCAGCTCTCCGTAGAGCAGCAAATAACAAGTCTCGAGAAACGTGCCTTGCTCGGCGAGTTGCTCGATCGGATAGCCACGGTAGAGCAGCACGCCTTCATCGCCGTCGATGTAAGTGATCGTCGACTGACAGGCCGCGGTCGATGTAAAGCCTGGATCGTAAGTGAACATTCCCGTTTGCGCGTAGAGCGAGCGGATATCGAGGACGTCCGGGCCAATGGCGCCCGTCATGATCGGCAGATCGACAGAGCCGCCGTCGTAAGTCAGCTTCGCGCTCTTGCCGCCTGGTTTATTGGCCATGACTACCCTCCATCCGGGACTGGGCCGTGCGTCTCTTCGCAACTGCAACCGGCCTTCTTAGGAACTATAGTGCACTGCGGTAGTTAACGTCATCCCAGTGGCCGTTTCTCTCGTCAGAAGGGGCAGGCTAACCCTTTGGAGGAGTTACAATATCCTTTAGGCGGGCGAGCACCTCATCGGAGCCCAGCGCCGACATCACATCAAAGATGGGCGGGGAGACGTTCGTTCCCGTGATCGCCGCGCGAAGGGGCTGGGCCACGGCGCCCAGCTTGTGGCCTTTGGCCTCGGCGTACGCCCGGATGGCCGACTCAAGGCGGGCCGCGGACCAATCATTGATGCCGGTGAGCGTTTCGAGAACCTCGCGGAGGATTTCGCGCGCACTTGGCGCATCGACCAGTTTCGCCGCCTTCTCATCGAGCTTGAGCGGCCGCTGCGCCAACAGAAACTCGCAGGCATCCGCAAGCTCTGCGATGGTCTTCGCGCGCTCCTTCATCGATGGCATCGTCTTGATGAGCACCTCGCGCATGTTCGCCGGCACGACGCGATGCTTTACGCGCGTCAGCATGTCGATGGTAAGGTCGGCGAGCGAAGCGTCGTCGCGCTGCCTGATGTAAGTGCCGTTGACGAAATCGAGCTTGGCAAAGTCGAGCCGAGCCGGCGCCTTGTTGATCGCCTCGAGCGTGAACCATTCAATCGCCTGCGCTGTCGAAAATATCTCATCGTCGCCGTGTGCCCAGCCGAGCCGCGCGAGATAGTTGCGCAGTGCTTCGGGCAAATAGCCCATGTCGCGATAAACCTCGACGCCGACTGCGCCGTGGCGCTTCGACAGCTTTGCGCCGTCCGCGCCGTGAATGAGCGGCACATGGCCATAGACGGGCTCGCGATATCCGAGCGCACGAATGAGCTGCAATTGACGCGGCGTGTTATTGAGATGCTCTGCCGCGCGGATCACATGCGTCACATTCATGTCGTTGTCGTCAACGACGACGGCGAGCATGTAGGTCGGCGTGCTATCCGAGCGCAGCAGGATCATGTCGTCGAGCTGATCATTGTCGAAGCGCACTTCACCAAGCACGACATCATGAATGATTGTTGTGCCTTCGTGCGGCGCTTTGAAGCGAACGACAGGCTTCACGCCCGCGGGCGCATCCTTGGGGTCCCTATCGCGCCAACGCCCGTCATAGCGGATGGGCCTGCCTTCAGCGCGCGCCTTCTCACGCATCTCATCGAGCTCTTGCGCGCTGGCATAGCAATGATAGGCCTTGCCCTCAGCGAGGAGGCGCAGCGCTTCGGCGCGATGACGCTCCGCACGCGGGAACTGAAATACGACATCGCCATCCCAATTTAGGCCGAGCCACTTCATCGAGTTGATGATCGCATCGACCGCTTCCGGCGTTGAGCGCTCGCGGTCGGTGTCCTCGATGCGCAACAGAAACTTGCCGCCCATGTGGCGCGCAAAGAGCCAGTTGAAGAGAGCCGTGCGCGCCCCGCCGATATGCAGATAGCCGGTGGGCGAGGGGGCAAAACGGGTTACGACTGAACTCATGAATGGCTTTCGGGGTTTGGCAGAGCGCGCTTTCTAACACAGGGCCTGACGTGGTCAACGCAACGCTGGTTCAAGGGTCTGTCATGGTCGGCGCAGGCCGACCATCCACGACTTATTCCGGTCAACCCGCCATTCCTGTGATCTCTCCCCACAGATCATCCCAATCCGGATTCTTCGCGCGAAGGAGCCTGACCTTCCAAGCGCGAAGCCATGTCTTGAGGGCCTTCTCTCGGGCGATCGCGGCTGAGATGTCCTCGAATGACTCATAGTAGACAAGCCACTTGAGGCCGTACTTCTTTGTGAAGCCTTCAACTAAGCCTTCGCGATGCTCGGAAACACGCCGTACAAGATCGTTGGTGACACCGATGTAGAGGGTGCCGTTGGGCCGGTTTGTCATGATGTAGACGAAGTAGGTCTTCATTGGCCAACAAATCGTGGATGGTCGGCCTGCGCCGACCATGACAGATTAGACTGAACATCTCGACGGCGAAATGATCAGAGAATCCCTGCGGACAGACAGACCATGACAGCCGTTATTCTCGAGCTGCCGCGGCGTGAAGAGCGCGCGCCACAAGACGCGCCGCGCCCGAGCGCGCTCGAATGGCTCCGTGGCGAGTTTGCAGCCGAGTGCGACCGCTACGTGCTCTGGCTACCTGTCTTCCTGGGCATTGGCATCGGCCTTTACTTCTTATTGCCGAGCGAGCCGCCAGCCATTGTGCCGATTATTCTCGGCCCGATTGTCGTGGCGTCCGCCTGGCTCGTACCATCCAATGTTCGCGCACTGGTCATTGCCGCACTGATCGCTCTGTGGATCGGATTTCTCGCGGGCGTTGTGCGCACCAATCTCGTGGCAGCGCCTGTGCTCACGCGCGCCACCTATGCCGATATCACCGGCACCGTGCGCTGGCGCGAGCCGCTCGAAAGTGGCGCGCTCCGGCTCGTCATCGATGTGAGGTCGATCGGCGGCTTGAGCAAACGCGAAACGCCAAAGCGCGTGCGCGTGAGCCTTCGGGGTGTCGATGAGGCGCCGGCGATCGGCGACCTCATTGAGTTGAGCGCAAAGCTGATGCCGCCCGCTGGGCCGCCGATGCCTGGCGGCTACGACTATGCGCGCGTCGCCTGGTTCTCGGGTGTTGGTGCGGTTGGTTATGGCGGCGACACGGTTACCATTTTGAAGCCGGCGCAAAACGCAGGCTCCGATATCTCACGCTGGTTCGCCAGTTTGCGCGTCGTGATCGAAGACCGCATTGATAAGAACATGCCGCCGCGCGATGCGGCGATCGCAACAGCACTTCTGGTCGGCGCGCGCGGCGGCCTTTCGCAGGATGATACGAAGGCGATGCAAAACGCCGGCGTGTCGCATGTGCTCTCGATCTCCGGCTTTCACTTTGCGCTCATTGCCGGAATGATCTTCTTTCTCGTGCGCGGCTCTCTTGCGCTCATCGAACCAATTGCATTGCGATGGCCGCTCAAGAAGATTGCGGCCGTCGCGGCTTTCGGCGGCTCCGCGTTCTACGTCGGGCTTTCCGATGGATCATCGCCGGTAATCCGGTCCTTCATCATGTTTGCTGTGGCGATTCTCGCGATCCTGATGGACAGGCCCGCGCTCTCCATGAGAACCGTCGCGTTTGCCGCTGCGCTTATTCTGCTTGTAAGTCCGGAAAGCCTTCTCGACCCCAGTTTCGAAATGTCGTTCGGCGCGGTGATCGGTCTACTCGCCGCTTATGAGTGGTGGGGTTCGCGCGAAAAGAAGGACAGCGACTTTCGCTTACCATTCTTGGTGCGCGGCATCGTTGCGACGGCTCTGACATCGCTCGTCGCCGAAATGTCGACCGCGCCCTTCGCCGCCTATCACTTCAATCAATTTCAGGGCTACGGGCTTGTCGGCAATGAGATTGTGGTGCCGTTGCTCTCTTTCTTCATCATGCCGCTTGGCGCGCTCGGCGTGGTCGCAATGCCGTTTCACCTCGAGCACTGGCCGCTACACCTGATGGGATGGGGCATTGAGCAGATGCTCAAGGCCGCCCATTGGACGGCCGGCTTGCCGGGCGCGGTCGCCTATCTGACGCACTGGCCAGCCTTTGCACTGATGCTGATGGTTGCTGGCGGCTTGTGGCTAGCACTGTGGCGGCGGTCATGGCGCCTCGGCGGAGTGCCTCTCGTGCTTGTGGGGCTCATTTTCGCGTTGGCGGCACCAGGGCCTGACGTATTTGTCGCCGAAAGCGGCGGTGCGATGGCGTTCCGTGTCCATGACACGAAGGGATGGAGCTACGGGCTTCTCGGCGTGAAGCCCACCAGCTACCGCGGCGAAGCTTGGCTTAAGGGGCTGGGAGTTGATCCGGCGACGCCTCTCAATGCGGTACCGCTCGTTAAGTGCGATGCGGTCGGTTGTGTTGTGCCGGCAGGGCGCGGCGCCGCCGTGAGTTTGGTGCGCGATGGGCGTGCGCTCGCCGAGGAATGCGCCAGCGCGCTCGCGCTTGTCTCTCTTGTGCGCATTGAGGGTGACTGCTCAGCCCCGCGCGTGCTGCTCGATCCGTCGCGTTTGAAAGCCGGCGCGGCCGCGCTGCGTTTCGATGACACCGAGCCACGCGTCGAGTTTGCAATTGAAGCCAAGCGGCCGTGGCACCACGGGACCTTGCCCGACGCCGCCCCCGACGATGACTAGACCGGGCTAGTAGCGGCGCCAAAGGCCGATCAGCTTGCCTTGGACATTTACCTGATCGGGCCGGTAGATCCGCGTCTCGTAGCGCGGATTGGCGGCTTCAAGCGCGATCCGGTCGCCCTTGCGGCGCAAACGCTTTAGAGTGGCTTCCTCACTGTCGACAAGAGCCACGACGATCTCGCCATTGTCGGCGCTGTCGCAGCGCTCGATCAGCACCGTGTCGCCATCGAGGATGCCCGCTTCGATCATGGAGTCACCGCGAACCTCGAGGGCGTAGTGATCTCCCTTCGAGAGCATGCTCTGCGGCACCGCGATTTCATGCGTGCGCTCCTGCAGCGCCTCGATGGGCGTACCGGCGGCGATTCGGCCCATCACAGGAATTGACACGCTGAGCGTCGTATCGACCGGCTTAGGCTGGCTGCCGAATTTCGGCCGAATGACGCGGCCGGTCCCGTTATCGTCGCCCGCATCCACCACCACATGGCCACGCCCTTGGCCGGCGACTGCCGGCGACATCGCCTCCGGCAGGCGCGTTACTTCCAGCGCCCTTGCGCGATGCGGCATGCGCCGAATGAAGCCGCGCTCATCAAGCGCATTGATCAGCCGATGTACGCCCGACTTGGACCTTAGACCCAACGCATCCTTCATTTCATCGAACGAGGGCGCAATGCCCGTCTCGCGCACGCGATCGTGGATGAAATTCAGGAGCTCCAACTGCTTTTTCGTCAGCAAGAGATATCTCCGCCCAATTTGGAACAAAAGTGCAACAGTCAGCGGTGTTCTAGTTTGGTTCGCGCCGGCCGTCAAGATCGAAATGCCACTGGGTGCGGCCCCGACAGGTGACAATTCCTTGTCAAAAGCCGCAGGGATCATGGCGAATCAGTGACTGTCAGAAAAGCCCTTCAAGCGGGATTAAACGTTGTGGGGCTCCCGCTTTGGAAGCTGGCGCAAAAGGGGTACGCGGGACGAGGCAGCTTGCCTGGGCCAGGACCGACAATTGGTTGCTGTCCTGGCGCGTCGAGACGTGGATCAACGGCGGGCCCCCCTCTCGGTTTTCGGCTCGTCCGCGAAGGAAATCGAGGCGCTGGCCATTAGCTGGCAGGTCCTGTGCGAGCATGCCCGTGGCGGAAGGCAACTCGATATCCGGTTCGCCGGTCTCAGTTGCGCGCCCGAGCATGGCATGGATCAGCGGCCGGATAAAAATCAGCGCACAGATTAACGACGAAACCGGATTGCCAGGCAGGCCGATGACCGGCAGGTGATCGAGCCTACCGAAAATCAGCGGCTTGCCAGGCTTCATCGCGATCTTCCAGAAGCCGAGCTCGAAGCTGAGCGTCTGCAACGCCTTCTGAACAAGATCGTGGTCGCCAACCGAGGCACCGCCGAGGGTCACCAATAAGTCTGCGTTTCGTCCGTGTGCGATCTTTTGCGCGATCTCAGTTTCTTCGTCTGGCGCGATACCGAGATCGATCGGTTCTGCTCCCCATTTGACGAGCGCGGCGGCAAGCGCGGGGCCGGTAGATGCGACGATCTGATGACGGCCCATCGAAGAGCCGAGCGGCACGAGCTCGTTTCCGGTTGCGAGAATGGCGACGCGCGGGCGGTGGCGCACGCTGATGCGCGCGGCATTCATCGCGGCCGCGAGTGCGATGTCGCGACCGTCGAGCAGGCGGCCGGGCTTCAGCACCGTGTCGCCGACGTTGAAATCGGAACCCGCCCGGCGGACATGCTTTCCGGGGGCTGCCGTCTCATTGAAGCGCACACGCTTCCCCTCGAGGGGTTGCGCGTCTTCCTGGGCAATCACAGCATCGGCGCCATCGGGCAGAAGCGCGCCCGTGAATATCCGCGAGGCGGTCCCACGCGTGAGCTTGAATTTCGGGTCATCGCCGGCGCCAATCGAGCCCACGACATCGAGCTCCGCGCCGGTCTGCGCAAGATCAGCAGCGATCACGGCGTAGCCGTCCATCGCGGAGACGGCGCCGGGCGGCTGTGCACGCGTGGCCGTGATTGCCTTTGCGAGCACGCGGCCCGCGGAAAGCGGAAGCGCGATCTCTTCCGTGCTGAGAGGTGTAACGCCGGCAAGAATCCGCGAGCACGCTTCTTCGACGCTGATTAGCTTCTCGCTCATCAACAAATCCCAGTCACGTCATCCCGGACGCGATGCGGCGTGCAATGCCGCTTCGCAGATCCGGGATCAATCGTATCTGGATCCCGTGTCTGCACAGCGTCACTTCGTGCCGCAGTGCGCACGGGATGACGATGAAATGTCCGGTAACGTCCAACCATTGCGGGCCGTTCACCTTTTCTCGCCAACATGGTAGTCGCCGCGCACGCCGCCAGTCTTTTCGAGCAAGCGAATACCGCCGATCTCCATTGCGCGGTCGACGGCTTTGGCCATGTCGTAAATGGTGAGGAGTGCGACGGAGACTGCGGTCAAGGCTTCCATTTCGACGCCAGTTTTGCCGGAGGTGCGCGCCTCGGCAGTTGCGATGATTTCGCTTTTGGCTTCGTCGAGCGCAAAATCAACGCCAACGAAGTCGAGCGGTAATGGATGGCAGAGCGGGATGAGCTCGGCCGTGCGTTTCGCCGCCATAATGCCGGCAATGCGCGCGGGGCCAAGCACATCGCCTTTCGGTCCATTGCCATCGCGTACGAGCTTGAACGTCTCGGCCTTCATCTTGATGTGGCCTTGAGCGATGGCCTTCCGCGCGGACGGCGACTTAGTGCCGACATCGACCATGCGCGCTTCGCCAGTTTCGCTGAGGTGCGTGAGCTTACTCATAGCGCGAGCGCCCGGCCGGTGAGCAATTTTCGTGTCGCAGCCGTCACGTCCTGCTCGCGCATCAAACTTTCGCCGACGAGGTAAGTCGTGACGCCGACCTTTGCGAGCGCCTTGAGATCATCATGGGTCCGAATGCCGCTTTCGCTCACGACGATGCGGCCCGCGGGAATCT
>JBAQHC010000448.1:0-9012 GCA_049288095.1 Alphaproteobacteria bacterium
GGTTAAGACCCTGGAAACCGGCGCTCTCGGAGCCGCGAATGTCGAAGGCATGCCTTCCTGACGATTTGAGCGAACGGCTCAGAGAAATTGCAAAACTGCGCCCTGAGCTCGACGTCACGCAGCTTCAAATCCTCAATCTTGAGGATGTGCGCCAGGCCTATGGCGACAGATGGCCGGAGACGCGCAGCCATGTATTCGACATTGCGATCGACTTCCTCAAAAAGCGCATCACGCCCGAAGATCTTCTGATCCCGTGCGGTGATGGGTTCGTCATTGTCTTCGGCAGCATCGAAGGCGCCTCCGCCGAAATCGCCGGGTTGCAATTGGCGCGTTCGCTCTCGAACTTTTTCCGCGACGAGAGCGAGTTCGAGCAATTCCGTTTCCGGTGCAAGCACCAGACACTCGAAATCGCCGGCATCGCCAATCTCGTGCGCGCGCTCTCGGCGGTCGAACCGGCAGAGCCCATCCACGGAACGCTCGCCGAGGACGAAATCGAGACCAGGGAAATCCGCTTCAAGTTTCAGCCGCTGTGGGATGCGAAGCACGAAGCGATCTCGACCTACGTCACGCGCGCCTTCGATATGCGCGGAAGGGCGCTCGACGGCGAAGAGAATGAGGGCGCCTCCTCAGGCCGCGGTCATCTTTCACGCGATCTTGCCTCCATCGAAGCGAGTGTGTCGGCGCTCGACCGGCTGCTCAAGCGCGGCGATCAAGCGATTGTCGCGATCACGCTGCACGCCTCGACGCTTGCGGACCAACGCCAGCTCCGCGAGATCCTTCAGGCGCTCGAAGCGATCAATCAGCGCAAGCGCCGGTATCTGATGATCACGCTCGGCGATGTCGTGCACGGCTTCCCACGCTATCACCTCGATCGGCTCGTGCAGCTCCTGTCGCAGAAGATCGAGCGTGTTGCCATCGATCTCTCCTTCGAT
Organism: Alphaproteobacteria bacterium; assembly: GCA_049288095.1. GTDB lineage: Bacteria > Pseudomonadota > Alphaproteobacteria > CAWBKL01 > CAWBKL01 > CAWBKL01. The sequence goes on from JBAQHC010000448.1 coordinate 933, forward strand.
GAGCCCGATATTGAATCGATCGCGAGCTCGCGCGCTTGGGGCTTCGGCTACAACCTCCCGCGCTTCACTCAGCAACTCTCTCCGGAGTCCGCCGCCTCATTGCTTTCGCGCATCGGCCGCGATGCCAAGCGCGCGGCACGCAACGGCAAGCGGCTCATCATCGGCTGCGATGGCGAGCCCGATCTCGTGCCCCGCTGCCGCGCCGCCGGTGCCGACTATGTCGCTTGCCGGACCTTGTGGCCGGCGCTTGATGTTCCGCGCGGCGTCGAGCGGGCGGAACTGCCGAGCTTCGCCGCAGCCTGAAGTCCCCGCTGGAGTGGCGAAACACCCCCCATCATGCTAGGCTTATGAAGAGCGTTCAACTCGCCTGAAAGACGAGCTGAACGCGAGGTGGGGAGCTATCATCATGGGCAAGCTCAGCCGCGGTCTCGCGCTGATGCTGGTTGTCTTTGGCGGCCTTTACGCCGGGCTCGGCCAATGGCTGTCCGTCTCGCGCGGCCCCGCCACGACGAGCTTTGAAGCGCTCAGGCGATTTGCCGCGACACTCGATGACCAGGAAATGGCCCTCGCTGCCTCGCTCGGCGCGAAGAGCCTTGCACTTGTGAGTGCCGACAAACGCTGGGGGCATTTGGAGCGCGCCGAGTTTGAATACAGAGCCGCAGTGGCAAACGAATCCGCGGGTCATACAGCCAACGCGCTCGCGCTCTCCCGTATGGCAGGCCGCGAGCTTGCACATGCCGGCGATGCCGACATCAATCTCGTTATCAATGTCGCGCGGCTCAATGGCGATCTTGCACTCAATGCGGGCAACAAGCTCGAAGCCGCTTGCGTCTATGGCCTCGCACTCGAGCGGCTGGGGCCCGACCGTGTTGCGCATCCCGAACAGCGATTGCGCCCGCATCCGGCGCTCGAAGCGCTGACCGGGCATCTTATTGGGCTCGGCAAAGCATTCGCTTCAGCTCGGGCCGCGGCTTTATCGAATGAAAGCCTGCCGCTCACCAGTTGCAATCTCGCAGCCGATTTCTACGCCGAGCGCAAAGACTACGCTGCAGCCGCCTCGATTAGCGACGCCGTACTCGCTCAAGCGCAAAACGACAAGACGCTGGGGCCCGAGATACGCTCCGCGTTGCTGCAAGACGCTGCGCACATCGCCGAGCTCAATGGACAAGTCGATGTCGCCAAGGCGCGAGCGGCAAGGGCTGTCGACGTTCTCTCGGGCGATCAATTGGGTGCGCCGCGCGTCGTCGCACTCGAGAATTTGGCGACGCTTCATAGCAACTGGAGCGATGCAAAAGGTGCCGAACCTTATTTGCAGGAGGCGATCAAGCTGCGCGAGAAGCTCAATGGACCAGACAGCCCAGAGCTTGTCCCGCCGCTCTTGACGCTCGGCTATGCGCATCTCGACACAAAGGATGCATCCAATGCGGAGAGCCTGTTCAAGCGTGCGCTCTCGATCGCCAATGCGAAGCAAGCCAACAACCCATCCGCCACTCTAGAAGCGACGCTCGCGCTGGCTGAGCTCTACGACAATCAGGGACGTGCTGCCGAGGCGGCGGACATGCACAGCAAGGCCGCAGCCCTGCAAAAGTCAGGCGTAACTTTGCGCAATGCCGATGTTGAAGACGTCCCGATTGTCGAGCCGTCGGCCAAGCACAGATTGGCGCTCTTCGACATTCCCTATCTCGCTGGCAAGACCAGCGGCGAAATCACTGTCGGGCTCAGCGCGGGGCCTGACGCCGATTGGGCCGGCAAGTGGCCAGCGCGAACATTCGCACCGGCAAGCGAAAACTTTGCAGCGCCGCTCGTCTATGCACCGCGCGCCGACAGCAACGCCGACGCAGCCAAGAGTGCGGCTCCGAGCCTCTTCTTTGTTCCCGGCCAGGGCACCGATCTTTCTGTTAATGCGGGCAGGTTTGCGCATCTGCAAGCGATGATCGGCCCCGGCCAAACACCGCTCCTCGTCGCATGGACCGATGGCGACGCCGTGACGGAAAGCCTGCGCAATGATCGCGCCGAAGCGCAAGGCGCGCGCGCCCTGACGGTCGAGCTTGCGCGCGCCGCGGCTGCTCCCGCCGAAATGCCACTGACACTTATCGCCGAAGGGCGCGGCGCATTCGTTGCGCTCACGGCGCTTGGCGATTTGCCGCCCGCGCAGCGCGCGGTGATCGACAGGCGGCTTCGCCGCATCATACTCATCGCGCCGGATATTGAGGCACCACTGCTTACCGCGGAGCTCGCCCACATCGATCGAAGCCGTACACGGACGATCATCTATGCAGCACGAACGGCGCGACCCTTGCTCGCCTCCGCCGCGATCTATGGCTCGCACCCGGTTGGGCTAAACCCCATGCGGCTCTCGCGCCTTGAAGGCGTCGAGACGATCGAGACCGGTATCGGAACGGACTGGGCCGGCTGGGGTGCCTTGTGGTCCGATGCGCTCGTTGCCGACATCGCACACGCCATCAAGAATGACTCGCCCGCTGCCAAGCGCTGCGGCATCGCGCATATGGCCGCCGCACAAACGGCAAATTTCTACATTCTCAATCCACAGGGTTGCGCAGCTCCCGCAACCAATTAAAGCTCTCGCTCATGAATGGCTTTGACCCTGCCGCGGCAACCGCGAGCTATATTGCGCAATTGCCGTCAGACCTTCTGACGCGCTCAGCGGCCTACACCCATGGCAATGAATGGAATCTGCTTTGGGATCTTCTCGTCAATCTCGTTGCGCTGATCCTCTTCCTGCGCACCGGCCTTCTCGTTAGTCTGCGGCAGAAGATAGAAGCCAAGCGCCCAAGGCCTAATCTTGCAGCCTTCCTGGTTATTCTTGTTTTTCTCCTGATCGACAACCTGATCATCCTGCCGTGGCAGGTTTATCTGAGCTGGTGGCGTGAGCATCAATTCGGCTTCAGCAAGCAAAGCTTTGTCAGCTGGCTGAGCGATTTCTCGATTGAGACCATTGCGTCATCGCTCTTCATCGCGGTCGCCGGAACGCTCATCTACTTGCTTGTGCGCCGCACCAGAAAGCCCTGGTGGATTTGGGCGACTGGACTAACCGCGATTGGCCTCGCGGTAGCGTTCCTGATTGCACCCGTATTCATCGAACCATTGATCAATGACTACAAGCCCGCGCCTCCTGGCCCAATCCTTGATGCTGTGGCGCCACTCGCACGCGCCGCCGGGATTCCTGACGGAAAGATCTTCGTTTATAACGGCTCCAAGCAATCGAGCCGCTATACAGCAAATGTCTCCGGCGTGTTCGGCTCGGCGCGCATTGCCATGAGCGACACAATGTTTGCTCAAGGCGTTGATATCGCTGCCGTTCGCGGTGTTGTGGCGCACGAGATCGGGCACTATGTACACCGCGATCCGTTTGCACTGGTCGGGCTCTATTCTCTTATTGCCGCCATCGCGTTTTGGCTGATGGATCGCTTGCTCATTCCGATTGCGCGCGTGAGCGGCGCTCGGAAAATAGACGGCACTGCCGATCATGCAGCCTTGCCGATCGTCGTCATGCTGTTCATGACGGTCGCGTTTATCGCCACGCCGCTGACCAACTCAACAATAAGAATTTTCGAAACGCGGGCTGATGCTTACTCCGTGGAACTTGCGCATGAGCCCGATGGCTTGGCGCGGGCACTCATCAAAACCGCCGAATATCGCAATCCTTACCCAACGCGCCTTGAAGAAATCGTGTTCTACGATCATCCGAGCGTTGCGCGGCGGATCAGGCGCCTCATGGATTGGAAGGCCGCGCATTTGGGCGAGATCAACCCGAGCTAGCGTTGGCGTCTACGCGCGGCGAGCTACGCTCTATTCGGCAGCGTGCGGGAGTGCCTGCACGGACGTATTGACGTGCGCGTGCTTGCCGAAGCGCTTGACGAAGCGTCCTAGGTCCTCGGGGTCGAGCCGCACTGTGAGCCCAAGCTCGTCACCTTCGAGCTGCTTGCTCTCCGTCACTTCGCCATGCTCATGAAGCCAAGCAAGTGCTGCGCCCTCGCTCGCCGGCAATTCGATCCTGATCGATATTCTGTGCTCGGACAAACGCTTATCGAGCGCGGCGCGCAGCTCATCGAGCCCTTCGCCGGTTATCGCCGAGATTGGCAGAGGTAAGAGCGCTGCATGTTCATCGCGCTCAGCCCCGCTGGCTCTATAGCGGCCTTTCAGCAATTCGCGATCCGCTTCGGCCAAGAGATCGATCTTGGAGAACACCTCCAACATGCGCGGATCGTTCTCGGCGATATCGAGCTCTTCAAGCACGGTTGCGACATCGGCGCGCTCAGCCTCGGGATTGGGCGATGAGGCATCGCGCACATGCAGGATCACATCTGCTTCCTCGACCTCTTCGAGCGTTGCGCGGAAAGCAGCAACAAGATCGTGCGGCAAATCCGAGATGAAGCCGACTGTGTCGGAAAGAATGATCTTGCGGCCCGACGGAAGTTCGAGCCCGCGCATTGTCGGATCGAGCGTTGCGAACAACAAATCCTTCGCCATCACCGAGGAGCGGGTGAGCGCGTTGAACAAGGTCGATTTGCCTGCGTTGGTGTAGCCGACCAACGCAACCACAGGCACCGGCACTTTCTTGCGGCCGGAGCGCTGTAAAGTGCGCCCGCGCTTGACCTTTTCAAGCTGCGTCTCGATGCGCGAGATGCGCTCCTGGATTTGCCGGCGGTCGGCTTCGAGCTGCGTTTCGCCCGGGCCGCCCATTTTGCCGAGGCCGCCGCGCTGGCGTTCCAAGTGAGTCCAGGTGCGCACGAGGCGGCTTTTCTGATAGCGCAATTGCGCAAGCTCAACTTGCAAACGCCCTTCATGGGTTTGCGCGCGCTCGCCAAAAATTTCGAGAATAAGGCCCGTGCGGTCGATGACCTTCACGTTCCACGCCTTCTCCAAATTGCGCTGCTGGATTGGCGTGAGCGCATCATCGACAAAGACAAGCTCGGCGGCGTGCATCTCGATCAGCGCTTTGAGTTCTTCAACTTTGCCCTTGCCGAATAAGGTCGCCGCGCGCGGCTGCGCGATCTTCACAATCTGCGCATCCCCAATCTCAAGATCGATGGCGCGCGCAAGGCCGCACGCCTCATCAAGGCGCGCTTGCGCCGAGCGCGATGGACCCTCGCTGATCCCGCGTGCGCTGAGCACCGGGTGAATAACGACAACTTGGCCTGGAATGGCCTTCACTCCTGCTTGGCGTTTTACTCGCGCCGAGCTTTAGGCAACCGCTTCAACGGAAGCTTCCTCGCCTTCATAAAGCGAGATCGGCGTGCCCGGCATTATGGTCGAGATCGCATGCTTGTATACAAGCTGCGAGTGACCGTCGCGGCGCAACAGGACGCAAAAATTATCGAACCACGTGATGACGCCCTGGAGCTTGACCCCGTTGACAAGAAAGATGGTGAGCGAGGTCTTTTGCTTGCGGACATGGTTCAAAAACGTGTCCTGCAGGCTTTGGGGTTTTTCGGATGCCATCGGAAGGCCCCTTTTGCTTGTTGAGCGATTATAGCGACTCGATTGAACTTCAGTCCTACCGGCCCGCCAGCTTCGCCATGGCCAGCGGAACGGCGAGCATAAGCCAGGATATCCGTTGACACAATAAATTTTGCTGCGATAGCGAAGAGGAATTTGCTGCAAAGCAGTATTGTTAGTCAAATCAATGACTTATCCTGGTAGGCGCGACGCAATCTCAACGCCACAGGGCCCGGCCGGCCATTGCCTATGGGCATGCCGTCAATCTCCACAACCGGCATGACGAAGTTGGTCGCCGCCGTGATGAACGCCTCCTTGGCCGCCTTCGCCTCCGCCACGGTAAAGGCCCGCTCCTCGATCTTGAGTTGCAGCTCGGCTGCGACCGACATGAGTGCGTGGCGGATGGTGCCCGCCAAAATTGCTGTTCCAAGCGGACGCGTAATCAGGCGGCCGGCAGCGTCGATGATCCAAGCGTTGGAGGAAGAGCCTTCGGTGACGAAGCCTCGATCATCGACGAGCCAGGCCTCATAAGCCCCGGCGGAGCGCGCCGCCTGCTTTGCAAGCACATTCGGCAGCAGGCTGATCGATTTGATGTCCGGCCGGCGCCATCTGAGATCCGGCATTGTACGCACCGAAATGCCCTTTTGCGCGCGCGCTTCCATCTTGTCGTAATCGATTGCCTTGGCGGTCATGACGATTGAGGGCCGCGCTTTCGCCGGGAAGGCGTGATCGCGCGGCGCGACCCCGCGCGTCACCTGCAGATAGATCATGCCGTCGATGACGCGATTGCGCCGCAGCAGCTCCGCGATGATCGGCTTGAGCACGGCGCGCCGAACCGGATAGGCAATCTGAAGTTCGCCGAGCGACCGCACCAACCGATCCCAATGCGCTTCTTCGTCCAACAAGCGGCCCGCGCGCACAGGACAGACTTCATAGACGCCGTCGGAAAACTGCAGCCCGCGATCTTCGATGTGCACGAACGCGTCAGCGTGCGGCACAAAGCGGCCATTCACATACGCAATCCGGCCCATCGATCTCTCATAAAAGCGCTAGGATAGCAGCGATGCACAGCGGGCTACCAGTGCGCTGGACGGCGAGCATGTTCAAGCGACATAGTGCGCGTTATGCGCCAAGAAGAGATCTGGGACGTCGAGACAGCCGAAAGCTATGACACACCGGGCACGGGAATGTTTTCGCCCGACGTGTTGGTGCCAGCCGTTGATCGACTAGCGCAGCTCGCGGGCGATGGCCGAGCGCTCGAGTTTGCGATTGGAACTGGACGCGTAGCCGTGCCGCTCACCGAGCGGGGGATTTCGGTGACCGGGATCGAAACATCGCCTGCGATGATCGCACAGTTGCGCAAAAAATCTGACGAAGCGACAATTCCTGTCGTTCTTGGTGACATGACCACAACAGCCATCCCGGGGAGCTTTACGCTCGTCTACCTGGTCTACAACACGATATCGAATTTGCTGACGCAAGCTGAACAAGTCGCGTGTTTTCGCAATGCAGCCCGCCATCTGACGGCTGGCGGCCGTTTCGTTATTGAGCTCTGGGTACCCGAGCTCCACAAGCTCGCGTCGGGTCCACAAGCCGTGGTCTGGCATTCGGAACCTGGCTATATCGGTCTCGACACCTACGACGTGCTTCGCCAGCAAGTCGTGTCGCACCATTTCAGATTCGGCGATGGCCGACAGGCTCAGATCTTCCGCTCTCCTCATCGCTACATTTGGCCTGCAGAGCTGGATCTTATGGCCCAGTTAACCGGTTTTGAACTTGAGAGTAGGCATGCGGATTGGGTTGGGTCTCCCTTCACTGCCGAGTCACGTTCGCACGTGTCCGTCTACCGCAAGTTCCCAGACGTTAGCGAACGACAACCATGAAGAGACAAACAAGCGGCGCGAAGGAAGGAAAAGCGGCAAGGGCGAGTGAAGAGTCTCCCTCACAGCTGATCGACGCGAAAGTCGCCGCGCTTGGCGGTTGGCGGGGCGAGACGTTTGCGCGCGTCCGAAAGCTTATCAAAGAAGCCGATCCCGGCATCATCGAAGAGGTGAAATGGCGCAAGCCATCAAACCCGTTGGGCGTGCCGGTGTGGGAGCGCGACGGCATCGTCTGCACTGGCGAGACCTACAAGGAAAAAGTGAAGCTGACCTTCGCCGCTGGCGCTAAGATCGAGGACCCGAAAGGGCTTTTCAACTCCAGCCTCGACGGCAATCTGCGGCGCGCCATCGACTTCCATGACGGCGACAAGATCAATGAGAAGCCGTTCAAGGCGCTCATCAAAGCCGCCGTCGATTTCAATCAGATGAAATCGAAGAAGAAGCCGCCCGCGAGTGACCGAGCGAAGGCGCGCAAAAGCAAGAAGGCGTGAAGCACTTCACGTCCACAACTCTCGCCGTCATTGCGAGGCCGGAATTGATCCGGCCGAAGCAATCCAGGACCTCACTCGAAAACTCATCCTGGATCTCCACGGCGCTTTGCGCCTCGCGATGACGAGAAAGACTCAACCCGAAAGACTCTATTCTAGAGCAGTTTCAAAGTTAGCCGATTCACAAATTTGGCGAAGGGGTCGATTCTCTTTGGGTGATTCGCTCGAGGAGGATCGAGGATGGGGATTGCG
>JBAQHC010000449.1:0-16856 GCA_049288095.1 Alphaproteobacteria bacterium
CAGAGCAAGGGGTTCGCGCGCCGGGCGGGGCGGTTGAGGCGCGGCCGGTGTTGAGTAGGCGGGCTCGTGGGTCGTTGGTTGGCAACCCTGCTGCTCGTGATCGTTGCGGCGATCGCGGCGCTTCTTATTGTTCCCAGTTTGATCGACTGGAACGGTTATCGCGCGTCTATTGAGCGCGAAGCGTCGCGCCTTGCGGGCCGCCCGGTGACGATCAAAGGCGATATCGGCCTTCACATGCTGCCTTCGCCCGGTTTCGCCTTGGGCGACGTCACGATTGCTGATCCGAAAAACAAGACCGCGCCGCTGCTCAATGCAAAGCAGATCGACGCATCGCTCGCTTGGCTGCCGCTGTTTGTCGGACGCATCGAATTTGCGCAGCTCGCCCTCATCGATCCGGTGATCCGCATACAGATCACAAAAAGCGGCACGGCCAATTGGTCCGACCCGAATGTCTCGGCGCCGCGGCCGACCACGGGATCGCGCCTCAAATTTCGCGACATTGCGATCGCGGGTGGCACGATCCTGTTTCTCGATGATCGCAATGGCGCGCAATCCCAAGCGAGCAAGATCTCAGGTCATGTAAGTCTTCCCGGCGAGGAAGGATCGCTCACGGCCAAGCTCGATTTCACAATCGAAGGGCAGTCCATTCGTTTCGGGCTCAACCTGAACCGGGTCGTCGCGCGAGCCCCTTCCACTTTCACGGCAGCGCTCTCATTCCTCAATGGCGGCGCCGCCTTGACTTTACACGGCACGGCGACGGGCGCTGCGAGCGCGCTTGAAGAGCGGCGCCTGGGACCGCTCGGTTTCCGCTCAACGCTCGACCTGCAGTCGGCCTCTTCGACATCGGTTGCTCGCGGCATTGTCGCCCTTGCTCTCTTCGACGCGCCGCACGCTGCGATGAGTGACATACAATGGGCGCGGTTTCATCCGCTGACGCTTGCGATGACCGGCGCACTCGATCTCACCGGCGATTCATTCTCGCTCACCAATGCAAACGGCAGCCTCGGCCGGACACGATTCACAGCCTCGGCTGCGCGCGGACGCACGGCCAACACGCTTAATCTCTCTGCGAGCACGGACATTCTTTATCTCGACGAGATCATCGATTTCAAAGCACCGAGCGGATTGCGCTTTGCACCGGTGGGCGCCGTCGCGAGCCCGCTCAGCGGCTTGGGCCTCTGCCATTGTGAAGGTGAAGCAAAGCTCCGTGCACCACGCGTCGAATTCGGCACATCCGAGCTAACGGATTTTCTCATCGACTTGAAATTGCACGAGACCGGCGCGGAGCTGGCGAGCGCCCATATCACTTTGCCCGGTGAGTCTCAGCTTGACGCCTCGGGCAGCTTTCCGGCCGCGGCCACAGACGGCACGGTGTTCGACGGGCGCATCGCCTTCAACAGCGTGGGCCCGCGCGCCTTCCTGGACTGGCTCGGACTTAGCGCCGCACGTCTGGCACCGAACGCGCTCAAGACATTGAGCCTCGTCGGTCCGTTCAAGCTGATCGACCGCGCGCCGAGCGCGCAATCAGGGCTCACCGGCACGAGTTTTGAGCATTATCCCGTGCCGTTCATCGACAACGCGCTACTTTCGCTCGATGATCAACGCCTGCAAATCTCTGCGAGCTATGATGATCGCGCACCGCGCAGCCTGCTTCTGCACCTCTCTGGCGATGCGCTCGATGCCGACGCCTACGGCTTGAGCGGGCTTTGGCTGCCGGCAATGCCGCTAGCTGCGAACGGCTGGGGCCGCACGGTTTGGGGCCGCGCTCTGCATGCCGGCGAAGTTGATCTCAAGATCAAATTGCGCGAGATGCGCCTTGGCGGCCACCCGGTGCGCGGCTTCGATGCCAGTGTGAACCGCAGCGCAGACGGTGCCTCGAACGCACATATCGCGATCGACAGCTTTTCCGGCTATCGCGTGCTGCTCGATCAAGCGCGCGCCAAATCCGGCGACACGCCCCCGGATATTACCGCGCATCTCAACATCTCGGGTGCGGGCAAGCCGATCAAGCTGCCGCTGGCCGGCAAAGGATTGCCCGGCTCATTGAAGCTCGATGTCACGCTTGCGCAAACCGGCGGCGCGGCGAACTATGTGCTCGCCGGATCGTCAGGCGACATCGCTTTCAAGGGCACCGGCGCAGGGCCCGCCTCCAACGACATCATTCCCGACATCGAAACGCTCAATCTCACCGCGCATATGAGCCAGGGCGATATCGCGCTCTCCGGCTCGTTCGGCGCGCTGAGCACAGCGCCCGATCTTGAAGGCAATCTCACGATCGACGCGCTCGATTTCGCCGCGTTCTTGCGCGAACTCGGCTACACCTACGAGCCACGGCGCAAGGATCTCGGGGCGCTCTCGCTTGTCACACAGCTCTCTGCAAGCAGCGAGCGCGTCTCGCTGACCGAGCTTGCCGCAAGCGTCGGCCAGGACAACTTATCCGGGCACGGCACGTTCACATTCGGTGCCCGCGACAAGCTCGGCGCGGATCTCAAGATCACGCACGCCGCGCTTGCCGATTACTTGCCACTGCCAGAAAAGGGATCGATCTGGTCGCCCGACCGCATGAAGCTCGATGTGCTGGGCCGCTTCGATGGCAATCTGAATCTGGTGGCGGATCGCGTCTCGATTGGGCCCTATGATCTGAGCAATCTGAGCGCATCCCTCACGCTGCAAGACGGCGCGCTCGAAACCAAGGCTGCGCATGCCAGTCTTTATGGCGGCGCGCTCAATGCCTCCGGCGCGCTTCACCTCTCGAATGACGGTTTTAACGGCACGCTGCACGGCACGCTCAACGGCTTCGATTGGACGCGCGCCGCACGCAAACTTTTCCCGGCACTCGGCAGCTCGGGTGCAGGCAAAGCCGATGCGAAATTTGCGCTCAGCACATCCGGCCGCTCGATGGTCGATTTCGTGCATTCGCTCGAGGGTGAGCTTGTTGTACGCGGCTCAGGCGGCTCGCTCGACGGCTTCGATCTTCCGGCTTGGTCGAAAGGCGTCGCCGGCGTCAACGGCATTGAAAGCTTTCTTTATCTCGCCAAATCCTCACTCACGAACGGCTCGACCTCGGTCAGCAATTTCAGCATTTCCGCCACAGCAAATAGAGGCGTGATCTCGCTTGGCACATCGCACGTCGTGCTCGATGGCGGACAAGGCACGCTGAGCGGTGAAGTCACCCTGCCCTCGCGCAGTCTCTCGATCCGGCTCTCCGCGCAAGCCACTGCGCATCCGGACATCGCACCGATCGGAATAATTGCAATGGGCCCGATTGCCGGACCGGCGCGCTATTACGATTTGACCGATGCGGCAAAGTCCCTGTCGGCGCAGCTCGGGCTATCGAAGGGCGAGATCGAGCCGCGCGACGTACCGCGCGACCTCCGCGATCTCATTCGCACGCCGCCAACGAACTAAGCACAACCAGACCTTCTCCCCCTCCCTCTGGGAGGGGCGGAGCGCAAAGCGCAGCGAGCGCTCGGGGAGGGATTTGGGCAGGCGCCTTCGCTTGTTGTTTATCCCTCCCCTAACCCCTCCCAGAGGGAGGGGGATTCGCTAGCTGTGGCTTTCGCGCTTGAGCCAATCGAGCACGAACACGCGCAGGGCGCTCGAGAGATTGCTGTTGGGCTCGCTCCCCCGCGCCGCGTCGACCTCGGTGATCAAGCTCGCGAGCGAGATTCCACGTATATCGGCAACGCGCTTGAGTTCATCCCAAAATTGCGGCTCGAGCGAAAGGCTCGTGCGATGGCCGCGGATCGTCACAGAACGTTTGACCGGCGCGCTCACCCTCCCCCTCCGTCATCCCGGACGCGACGCAGCGTGCAACGCTGCTTCGCAGATCCGGGATCAATCGCCCAACAAGATCCCGTGTCTGCAATGCAGCGCTTCGCGCCGCAATGCGCACGGGATGACGACTGGGGGCTCATCAGCCGGGCCGAACCATTTTCTCCGGCCGCACGAGCGTATCGAACTCTTTTGCGGTCACAAAGCCCATGCGCAACGCCTCCTCGCGCAAGGTCGTGCCGTTCTTGTGCGCGGTTTTAGCGACGAGCGCAGCCTTGTCATAGCCGATCTTGGGCGCAAGCGCCGTCACCAACATCAAAGAACGCTCCATCAAGGCCTTGATGTTCTCTTCGTTCGCGATAATGCCGGTGACGCAATGATCGGCGAACGAGCGCGCGGCATCGGTCATCAACTTAATCGATTGCAGCACATTGTAGATGATCACGGGCTTATAGACATTGAGCTCGAAATGGCCCTGGCTCGAAGCGACCGTCACCGTCGTATGATTGCCGAAAATCTGTGTACAGACCATCGTCAAAGCTTCGCTCTGCGTCGGGTTCACCTTGCCCGGCATGATCGATGAGCCCGGCTCGTTCTCGGGCAGTGACAATTCGCCGAGGCCCGAACGCGGGCCAGAGCCGAGCAGGCGAATATCGTTGGCGATCTTGAAAAGGTCGGTTGCGAGCGCATTGATCGCGCCGTGCACGAATGTAAGCGCGCCATGCGAGGCCAGCGCCTCGAACTTGTTGGGCGCGGTGACAAAAGGCAGCCCCGTGAGCGAGGCAACTTCTTTCGCAAACAGGGCTGCAAACTCTTTGGGCGCGTTGAGCCCGGTGCCGACTGCCGTTCCGCCTTGCGCGAGCGGATAGATCGACTTGAGTGAGTCCTTGAGGCGCTTGAGGCCATAGTCTACTGCAGCGGCATAGCCGGAAAATTCCTGGCCGAGCGTCAGCGGCGTTGCATCCTGCGTGTGCGTGCGACCGATCTTGATGATCTTGTTCCAGGAATTCGCCTTCGCCTTAAGGCCGGTCAGCAAGTGCTCAAGCGCCGGGATCAGCTGCGAATTGATCTCCATCGCCGCGGCAATGTGCATCGCCGTCGGGTAAGTGTCATTCGAGCTTTGCGACATGTTGACGTGATCATTGGGATGCACGGGCTTCTTCGAGCCCATCACCCCGCCCATGATTTCAATCGCGCGGTTCGAGATCACCTCGTTCGCGTTCATGTTGGACTGCGTGCCGGAGCCTGTCTGCCAGACAACGAGCGGAAAATGATCGTCGAGCTTGCCCGCAATGACCTCGTCCGCCGCTTGAACAATTGCATCCGCAAGTTTCGGATCGAGCTTGCCAAGCGAGGCATTAACCTTTGCCGCCGCCTTCTTGATCAGCCCGAGCGCACGCACCACAGGCACGGGCTGGCGCTCCCAGCCGATCTTGAAATTGCCGATCGAGCGTTGCGTCTGCGCGCCCCAATATTTATCGTTTCCCACCTCGATCCCGCCGAAGGTGTCGGTCTCCGTGCGCGTCGGCTTTTTGGCGGGCGGTTTCGGCATGGCAAGGCTCCTTCGAGAGATTGCCATGGGGTAGCGCGCGTCGGCCTTTCCCCGCAAGGCGCCTTGCTGCCGCGAGGGCCGAAAGCTAGTTTATCAACAAGCCTCCTTGAGCGATCCGAGCCATGTTTCAAACCTTCGAAGAACGCACGAGCCCGGCGCAAGGCGCTGCACATTTGCCGCTGGTACGCGCGGAGCTGAAGCGCCGCGGCCTTGACGGTTTCATCGTGCCGCATGAGGACGAGTTTCAGAACGAGTATTTGCCGGCAAGCAATGAACGGCTCGCCTGGCTGACGGGTTTCACCGGCTCGGCCGGCGCCGCGGTCGTGCTTGGCGAGAAGGCCGCTGTGTTCGCCGATGGCCGCTACACCTTGCAGGTGCGTGCGCAAACCGACACAGCACTCTTCGAGCCGCTCGACTTTCGCGCTGGCGCGGTCGCGACCTGGATTGCAGCAAATGCCGCGCCAGGCGCACGCATCGGCTATGACCCATGGCTGCATTCGATCGATGCTCTCGACGCCTTGCGTGATGCGCTCAAGGCAAAATCAATCGAGCTTGTTCCGTGCAAGGACAATCCGATCGACGCAGCATGGACCGGCCGGCCCGCGGCGCCTAAAGCGCCGGTCGTTGCGCATGGTGAGAGCTATTCGGGTGAAGCCTCGATCGCCAAGCGCGAGCGCCTCGCCGCCAAGCTCGGTGAAGGCAAGGCCGACGCTGCCATCATCACAAGCCCCGCCTCGGTTGCATGGCTGCTCAATGTACGCGGCGGTGACGTGCCTCACACGCCTTTGCCACTCGGCCGCGCGATCCTTTATTCGTCCGGCGCAGTCGATCTTTTCATCGAGCGCGAGAAAATTTCGCCGGGGCTCGAAGCGCATCTTGGCAATGGCTGCGTCATCCGCCCGCCCTCCGAGTTTGTACCGGCGCTTGGGGCGCTCGGCGGCAAGACGGTCTCAGCCGATCCCGGAAGTGCGCCTTCGGCTGTCTTCTCGGCGCTCGGCGACGCCAAGGCGACAATCAAACGCGGCGCGGACCCTTGCATTGCCCCGCGTGCGATCAAGAACGCGGCCGAGATCACCGGCACTCGCGCGGCACATGCGCGGGATGGCGCAGCGCTCTCGCGCTTTCTTCATTGGCTTTCGCGCGAAGGGGCGAGCGGCGAGCTCAGCGAGATCGATGCAGCTGAAAAGCTTGAAGCGTTTCGCCGTGCAAACGGCGCGCTCAAGGATGTGAGCTTCGAAACGATCTCCGGCGCGGGCGCCAATGGCGCCATCGTGCACTACCGTGTGACCACCAAGACCAACCGCGCGATCGAGCCGGGCTCTCTCTTCCTTGTCGATTCCGGCGCGCAGTATCTCGACGGCACGACCGACGTCACGCGCACGATCGCCGTCGGCACGCCGAGCGAGGAAATGCGTGACCGTTTCACGCGCGTCTTGAAAGGCCATATTGCGCTCGGCTCGGCGCGCTTCCCGGAAGGCACGTGCGGGGCGCATTTGGATGCGCTGGCGCGCCTTGCGCTGTGGCAAGCCGGGCTCGATTACGATCACGGCACCGGCCACGGCGTCGGCAGCTATCTCGGCGTGCACGAGGGCCCGCAGAACATCTCAAAGGCCATGCGCAATGTGCCGCTGGAGCCCGGCATGATCGTCTCGAATGAACCCGGTTATTACAAAACCGGCGCTTATGGCATCCGCATCGAAAACCTCGTGCTCGTCACGCCCGCCGAGCAAATCCCCGGCGGTGACCGGCCGATGATGGGTTTCGAGACGCTCACGCTGGCGCCAATCGACCGGCATCTCATCGTCCGCGAGCTGCTCACAGAAGCAGAACGCAATTGGCTCAACGCCTATCACGCGCGCGTTGCCGCGGTGATCGGGCCGCAACTCGATGGTGAAGCGAAAGCTTGGCTCGACGAAGCGACGCGGCCGATCTAACACTCGTCATCGCGAGGCACAAAGTGCCGCGGCGATCCAGATAGCATTCTGAAGGCTGGATTGCTTCGCTTCGCTCGCAATGACGCTCGCAGGAGTCAATCATGCACAGAGATCCAAGAGTCGCGAGTGGCCGTGTGATCCGCGAGACGATTGAAACCCGTGTGCTCGAAGGCAATATGCTTGGCGATCCGACGCGGCGGAGCGTCGATATCTATATTCCTGCGGACCATGACGGGCGTAGCCTGCCGCTGCTGGTCGATCTCGTCGGCTTCACCGGCGGCGGCCCGGCGCACACCAATTGGCGCAATTTCACCGAGAACGTGCCCGAGCGCGCGGACCGCTTGATCGCATCCGGCGAGATGGCGCCGTGCGTGATCGCCTTTCCCGATTGCTTCACGCGGCTTGGCGGCAACCAATACATCAACAGCGTCGCCGTCGGCCGCTGGGATGACTTTCTCCTTCAAGAAGCCGTGCCCTTCGTCGAGCAAATGCTCGGCTGCGGCGGGCCGGGCAAGCGCGGCGTCTTCGGAAAAAGCTCCGGCGGCTATGGCGCGATCGTGCATGCGCTGTTGCATCCGGATTTCTGGTCGGCAGCCGCTTGCCATTCCGGCGACATGGGCTGGGAGCTGTTACAGATTCCGGATTTTCCCCGCGCCCTCAAAACGCTTGCGACCGAGAAGAACGACATCAAAGCGTGGCTCGAAAAATTTTGGACCAAGCCCAAAGTCTCCGACAATGAGGTCCATGTGCTCATGACGCTCTGCATGTGCGCGGAATACGACCCCGATCCGACGGCGTTCATGGGCGTGCGTATGCCGGTCGATCTTGAGACTTGCGAATTGATCCCTGAGCGCTGGGCCAACTGGATGAAGTGGGATCCCTTAACGATCGCCGAGACGCGCGCTGAAGATCTGAAGCGTCTCAAAGGGCTCTTCATCGATTGCGGCGATATCGATCAATATAATCTCGTTTACGGTGCGCGGCGCATGCATCGCTTGCTCGAGCGCGCGGGTGTGAAACACACTTACGAGGAGTTCAGCGATGATCACTCCGGGGTCGACTACCGCATGGACAGGAGCTTGCCGTTTCTCGCTGAGGTTCTATCGAAGTAGTTACGGCCGGTTGGCGCGCAGCCAATCGACTGCATAGTCAACGGCGGCGCGCATCGGAAACAAGCGGCACTCTGCCTCGCCGACCTTGCCGATCGAAACGTCACCGGCATCGCGTTCGAAGGCTTCGCCGAGCATTTGGAAATCATCGCCTCCCTCGTATTGATCAAACTCAACCCAAACGCGTTCGCCATTCACACTCGTTGCGGCGCCACTTCTCACGCGACGGTCAAGTTTGCCGGAACGGAATTCGGCCAGATGGAAGCTCGTGCAGGTAAGATAATTTGTGCCAAGGAACAGAATTTTCGCATTCCCAGCATAGAGCCTGGCAAGCGGCGATTGCTCATCCATCGTGTGCTCCGGCGTATGCGGCGCAGTGATGTGCTCGGCCAAGGGCCCTAGCGCCGCGAAAGAGACTTGCGGGTGCATGCTGCGCAAGACACCAGGCCATGACCGAAACGCCTCGTTGATAAGGCCCATTATGCGGGTCGGCGACTTCTTCGGATCGAAGGCGGGCATACTCGCGCGAATTTCCTCATGCCACGTTTCGGGCACCGGCGGATCCCGCCAATTCGCCGGGTCTGAATTGGCTGCCGTGAAGGTTGGCATGACGATCGTTCCACCAGCGCCGACGCTTTCGATTAGCGCTTCGATTACGCCCTGCGCCGCGCCGGGTACCCATCCAAGCTTGGAAAGCGAGGTGTGCACGAGCAGGAGATCGCCTGGCGCGACGCCGAGCGCCTTAAGCTCGCGTACTATCCGTGCAGGCGTTACGGGGCGGCTGGTCCGCTCGATCACTTCGCGTTCATCTGCCATGGCTTCCCCCTCAAAAAAGCCGGCCAGAATGACGAAGTGCCGCGGGCCAATCAAGCCGTAGCGCCAGCCGCCATATAAGACTCAAAGCTCAGGACACTTACGAAGAGTTCAGCGACGACCATTCCGGGGTCGACTACCGCATGGACAAGAGCTTGCCCTTCCTCGCCGAGGCGCTCGGCGCGTGATCACGGATAGCCGGCGTGCGGAACATCGACACGCGTGGTGAGCAGAAAGGCATCGGTCTTGCTCTCCCTACCCTGGAGCGCGAGCTCAGGCAGACAGGCGATCAGAAGCGTGCGCCCATCCTCGCCGCCGAGCATGCAGGCGATCGCCGTTGCCGTGCCCGGCATTGCGATCTCATCGACAACCGTTCCGCCTTCGCCAATCAAGCGCACGCGCCGATGAAACGGCTCCGCGCTCCAGACACGCCCCTCGGCATTGAGGCAGCAGCCGTCCGGGTTCATATCCTCAGCCGCCGCAAACGCGCCGGTTGTTCAACTCCCCATCGGCGCCAATCGAAAATGCCGTGTAACACGCGCCGTTGCTCTCGCCGACAATCAATGTCTTGTTGTCGGGCGTGACGACCGAGCCGTTGGGAAAATCGAGATCGCCCACAGCGATTTGCGCTTTTCCATCCGGATCAACGCACACGACATTTGTCTTCTTGGCGCTTTCCCCGTTGAAAAGGTCATAACCGAAGTTTCCGCACCAGGCGCGGCCCTTACCGTCGACGACAATATCGTTGAGCCATCCGCCACAAAACGCACTCACATCGGCGTGCACACTCACCTTGCCGTCGGGCCACTGACGCAGCAGCTTCTTGTCCTTCATTGAAGCTACGAGCATTGAGCCATCAGGCAGCCAGCCGAGCCCAGAAGGTTGCTGGGCCACCTCAAGCACGACTTGCGCCTTGCCTTCCGGCGTAAGCTTCAACACGTGGTGTTGAAAGAAATCGGATACCCACCAGTGCCCATCACGCCAGCGTGGCCCTTCGAAGAACGAGCCACCCGTGTACAGCAATTCAACCTTACGCTCCTTCATCCCCTCACCCCTGTCCGATGAGCTTGAGCCACGCATCCTCGTCGATCACTTTGACGCCGAGTGCGTGCGCTTCCTTGAGCTTCGAGCCCGCGCCCGGCCCCGCCACCACCAAATCCGTCTTTGCCGAAACCGAGCTGGCGACTTTCGCGCCAAGCGCTTCGGCGCGCGCTTTTGCTTCGTTGCGGGTCATCTTTTCGAGCGTGCCGGTGAAAACAACGGTCTTGCCCGAGACTGGCGAATGCCGCGCCGCCTTTGGCAGAGGCTTTGCGGTCACCTCCTTCTGCAAGCGCTTCACGACCGCGCGGTTATGCGGCTCGCGGAAGAACTCGACAATCGCCTGCGCAACCGTTTCGCCGATGCCCTCGATCGCATCCAGATCCTCTTGCGCATGCGCGCTCTCCATCGAGGAGAGGAATGCATCAAGCGTCTCGAAATTGCGCGCCAGCAATCGCGCGGTTGTTTCGCCGACATGGCGGATGCCGAGCGCGAGGATAAAGCGATCAAGATCGACCGTGCGGCGCGCCTCGATGGCCGCCATCAAATTCTGCACGAGCTTGTCGCTCTCTTTCGCTTTCGACTTCTTGGCCGCCTGCTCTTTACCGGCGGCTTCGGCGCGCGCTTCGCTCAATTCCTTGCGGCGCTTGGCGAGCGCGGCATTCACGGCGGCGGCATGCGCGGGCAACCGGAAAATATCAGAGGGGTCTTTCAGGAGCTCATCTTCGAACAAGGTCTCGATCGTTGTGCCGCCAAAGCCCTCGATATCGAACGCGTGGCGCGATACGAAATGGCGCAGGCGCTCGACCGCCTGCGCGGGACAAATCAGCCCGCCGGTGCAGCGGCGCGCAGCTTCCATCTCGCCGGTCTTCTCGTTGATTTCGCGCACCGCATGGCTGCCGCAAGCGGGGCATTTGGTCGGAAACACGAAAGACTTGGCGCCATGCTTGCGCCGATGAAGAACGACACCAACGATTTGCGGGATCACATCGCCCGCGCGCTGCACGATGACAGTGTCGCCGATGCGCACGTCCTTGCGCGCTATCTCGTCTTCGTTGTGCAACGTGGCATTCGAGACGACAACGCCGCCGACCGTGATAGGCTTCAGCTTGGCAACCGGCGTTAGAACACCAGTGCGGCCCACCTGAATGTCGATGTCTTCGAGCACCGTTTCCGCCTGCTCCGGCGGGAATTTATGCGCAACCGCCCAGCGCGGCGCGCGGCTGACAAAGCCCAGGCGCTCCTGCCAATCCAGTCGGTCGACTTTATAAACAACACCATCGATGTCGTAATCGAGATCGGCGCGGCGCTCCTCGATCGAGTGATAAAACGCGAGCAGATCCTCTGCGCTCTCGCACAAGCGCCAGAGCGGATTGGTTGGAAGCCCCCAGTCTTTGAGCGCGCGATAGACCTCGCTCTGGCGCTTGCCGGGAAGCTCGGAAACCTCGCCCCAGGCATAAGCGAAGAATCGCAAGGGCCGCTCGGCTGTGATCCCCGGATCAAGCTGGCGCAGCGAGCCCGCCGCCGCATTGCGCGGATTGGCGAAGACCTGCTTGCCTGCCGCGGCCTGCCGCTTGTTGAGCGCAGTGAAATCCTTGTGCGACATGTAGACTTCGCCGCGTATCTCGAACACATCGGGCATGCCGCGCACCGCGTGCGGGATGTCCTTGATGGTCATGAGATTGCGCGTGACATTCTCGCCCTCGGTACCATCGCCGCGCGTCGCACCAAGCACGAATCTGCCGCGCTCATAGCGGAGCGATGAGGACAGCCCGTCGATTTTCGGCTCTGCGGTAAACGCAATCTCCGGCTCTGAGATGCGCAGAAAGCGGCGAATGCGATCGACAAAATCCGTGACGTCTTGATCCTCGAAAGCGTTGTCGAGCGAAAGCATCGGCACGCGGTGGCGCACTTTCTCGAATTTTTCGGAAGGTGCGGCACCCAGGCGCTTGCTCGGACTGTCGGCTCTGACGAGTTTCGGGAAGCGCTTTTCGATCGCCTCGTTGCGCTGACGCAGGGCGTCATATTCGGCGTCCGAGATGGCGGGCGCAGCTTCCTGATAATAGAGCTGGTCGTGCTTGGCGATCTCGGCGGCGAGACGCGCAAGCTCTTCCTCAGCCGCCTCGGCAGTCAAATCTTCGACCGCGATCTCAACCTCATGCGCGGGTCTTCTTTTCGGTGCGCGGCTCATGCGCTGGCTTTCTTGCGACGCGGCCGCGCTGCTTCAGTTGCAATCTCGGCGCCGGCGAGCAAACGTTCCGCAGCGGCGCGCGCTTCCTGCGTGATGGTCGAGCCGGATAGCATGCGCGCAATCTCTTCGCGACGCGCTTGCGCATCGAGAACCGCGAGCGCGGCCGTCGTCTTGCCCTTGGCCTCGCGCTTGGTGATGAGGAAATGATGATCGCCGCGCGCCGCGACTTGCGGGCTGTGCGTGACAACCAGCACTTGAGAACCCGCGGCCAGCCGCTTGAGCCGCTCGCCAACCGCATCAGCAACCGCGCCGCCGATCCCGCGATCAACCTCATCGAAAATCATCGTGCCGGCGCTGCCCTCGCGCGCAAGAACGACCTTGAGCGCAAGCACAAAGCGCGCAAGCTCGCCGCCCGAGGCGATGTCCTGCAGCGGGCCCGGCGGCTGGCCTACATTCGTCCGTATACGGAATTCGACGCGGTCAAGGCCCGTTGGACCCGCGCGGCTCTCCGGCTCACTCTCGATGAGCGTTGCAAACTCCGCCTTGGCGAGCTTCAGGGGCGCCAGCTCCTTGTTGACGGCGGCATCGAGCTTTGCAGCCGCTACCTGCCGCTTCCCTGAAAGCTCGCCGGCGAGCTTCAAGAACTGAGCGCGCGCTGATTCAACCGCAGCGGAGAGATTGTGGGTTTCCTTGTCGCTCGACCGGATCGCGTGAAGCGCCGCCTCGATCTCGGCGCGCTTGGCCGCAAGCTCGTCTGCACCCACGCGAAACTTGCGCGCCGCTGCGCGCAAGGCGAACAGGCGCTCCTCGACCGCGGCCAAGCGTTCGGGATCATGGCGCAGCGCTTCAAGTGCGGTTTCGAGCGCATCGCGCGCCTCATTCGCTTCGATTGCCGTGCGTTCGAGCGCAGCGGCGGCGGGAGCAATGACGCCGCGCGCTTCATCGCCCACGCGTTCGAGCCGGCGCAAGGCTTGGCCGAGCCGCGCGTCGAGCCCGGAAGCTCCCGCGATCACTTCAAGCGCGCCCGCAACATCCTCGGCGATACGGCCCGCATTCAGGCGCAGCGCGCGCTCTTCGGCGAGCGAGGCCTCCTCGCCCGCCTCCGGCGCGAGCTTGGCAAGCTCTTCGGCAGCATGCACGAGATAATCCTCCTCGGCGGCGGCACGCGTGCGGCGCTCCTCGAAAGTGGTTAAGGCTTCGCGCGCTTCGCGCCAAGCGACATGCGCCAGCGCCACGGAACTTGCGAGCGCGTTCAAGCCGCCGAACGCATCGAGCAAGCGCAGATGGCCGCGCGGATCCAAGAGGCCGCGGTCGTCACCTTGACCATGAAACTCGACGAGCGTTTCGCCAATCGCTTTCAAGAGTTGAACGCTTGCCGCCGCATCGTTTACGAAAGCGCGGCTTTGGCCGTTCGCGTTCAATGTCCGCCTTAAGATCAAAGCCTCGCCCGGCTCGGCCGGAAGGCCTGCTTCGCTCAGGAGCGCGAAGGCGGCGTGCACGGGCGCAAGCTCGAACGTCGCCGTGACGGACGCCTGTTCTGTTCCGCTGCGCACGAGCGCGCGGTCAGCGCGGCCGCCAAGCGCCAAGCTCAGGCTGTCGAGAATGATGGATTTGCCTGCGCCGGTCTCGCCGGTCAGCACCGTCAGTCCGGACGCAAATTCGATGTCGGCCGCCTCGATCAGAACTACGTTGCGGATCGACAGATGAGAGAGCATCAACCGAAATCCGAGTTCACCCGCGGGTCAGAAGAGATTGCGGAATAGGCGGCGCACCCACGAATCTTGCAAATCTTCATCGCCACCATAGCCTTGATAGCGCTGAGTCTTATAGGGGTCCGTGTTGGTGCGCTTGGGCTGCACTGATGCCGTTGTTGTGGAAGACGGCGTCGGCGCTGACGCGTTCGTTGTTGTTGTCGAGGCCGCCGTTGCTGGCGCGCTCGGCGTCGTAGCCATAGCAGTTTCCGGTGCTGGCTGGGACGCCTGAGCGGTGGATACGGGCGCGGCTGTGCTGGGCGCGGGCGCGAGCGTTGCAACATTCTCGGGAGTCACATTGGCTTCAGGCGGCGGCAGCGCCGGAACCGCCGCATTCGGATGCGCAGGCGGTTGAGGTGCGGGTGGCGGCGTGGGCGTGGTGACCTTGGCGACCTGCACAGGCTGAGGCGCCGTTCCGCCAAAGCCATGATCGACCAGCAGCCGATAGGAATCCTTGTACCATTCGCTATTCGGGAAATTGTAGCCGAGCACGGCAGCCGAAGCCTGCGCTTCGTCAGCGAGTCCGACGGCGAAATAGGCCTCGGTCAATCGCTCGAGCGCTTCCGGCACGTGGCTCGTTGTTTGATAGGTTTCGATCACCGACTTAAACCGGTTGATCGCGGCGACGTATTGACCGTGCGTGAGATAATAGCGGCCGATATACATCTCCTTGCCGGCCAAGTGATCGCGCGTCAAATCGATCTTGAGCTTCGCATCGCGCGCATATTCGGTCGTCGGATAGCGCCGCACGATATCGTTGAGCGCATTCAGCGCCTGCAACGTCTTTTCCTGATCGCGGCCAACATCGGAGATCTGCTCGTAATAGCAAATGGCCTTCAGGTAATAGGCGTATGGCGCATCGCGGTTGCCCGGGTGAAGCGACAGGAATCGATCCGCGGAGTCGATCGCGTCGTCATATTTGTTGGCTTGGTAGTAGGAGAACGCTGCCATGAGCATCGAGCGGC
The DNA here is from genome assembly GCA_049288095.1 of Alphaproteobacteria bacterium. Taxonomy (GTDB): domain Bacteria; phylum Pseudomonadota; class Alphaproteobacteria; order CAWBKL01; family CAWBKL01; genus CAWBKL01. Next base: position 15,128 of record JBAQHC010000449.1, read on the forward strand.
GCGCCCATACCGAATAGGGATGCTGGCGCTCGACTTCATCAAAGCCCCTCGCCGCCTCGGCATAACGCTTGCGCTGCAGTAACAGGAACGCCGCGTTGTAGAGCTGCTCGACCGGGCGGTCGACATAATTGGCGGCATCCTCGTCAAGGTCGTCTTTGTCCTTGCCACCACCGGCGCACCCTGCCAGAGCGAGAGTGGCGGAAAGCAGCACAAGGCAGGCAAATGCGAAAGGCCGGCGACGCCGATTTTCCGCCTTTGCCAATGGCTTGATCATGAACGCTCCTGGGCCAAACGGGCGCCAATGTGATCGAATTCCCGCAGGGCCGCAAGGCGATGCCGCAAGTGTGAAGGCGGCGGCGCTCCTCTGCAGTCGGAGCCTGTGCATGAGCCTATTTTCGGCGCCGCTCCCGCGTAGGCGGGAGCCTATGCGCTCCGGCGCGAGCGATTCTAGCGAGGCTTTTCCGGTTATGGGTCCCCGCCTTCGCGGGGACGGCTTTGAATAAATGCGAGCAGAGTTCCGGCGATCAAAAGGCTGGAGCGGAAAGAACGCCGTATCCGGCAGCCGGTCTCGGCTCGGTCCGAGCGCTTTCGATTCGCCACGCCGCCTCGTCTGCAAAGAGCGCGCGGAGCAACCGGTTATTGAGCTCATGGCCCGCCTTGACGCCCTCGTAACGGGCGATGAGCGGCCGACCGGCGAGCGCGAGATCGCCCACCGCATCAAGCATTTTGTGGCGCACGAACTCGTCCTTGAAGCGCAGCGGCCCCTCGTTGAGGATCTTATCCTCCGAGACGACGATTGCGTTCTCGAGCGATCCGCCGAGCGCGAGCCCGCGTGAACGCAGATACTCGACCTCGTGCAGGAAGCCGAAAGTACGCGCGGGCGCGATCAGCCGGCGGAAGCTAAACGGGTTGACCTCGACCTCGGCCTGCTGATGACCAATCGCCTTACTCGGAAAATCGATCTCGAAGCTTACGGAAAATCCATCTGCTGGAGCGAGCGAGGCGCGCTTGCCGCCCTCTTCGACCACGACGGGCTTCAGCACGCGAATAAGCTTCTTGGGCTCGGCGGAATATTCGATGCCTGCGCGATCAACCAGCTCCACAAAGGGGCGTGCGCTGCCGTCCATGATCGGAATTTCGGGGCCGTTAACTTCGATCACGACATTGTCGACCCCGAGGCCCGATAGCGCCGACATCAGATGCTCGACCGTCGCGACCGAAACATCGCGGGCATTCGAGAGGGTTGTGCCAAGCTCGGTCGTTTTCACGTGGTCGAAGCGCGCCACGACATAGGCGTTGTCCGATGTTAGGTCAGTCCGCCGAAACACGACGCCCGTGTCGGGCTCGGCCGGCAGCAATGTGATCGAAACCGGTGCCCCCGAATGCAATCCGACGCCGGCGCAGGACGCCGGCGTGCGAATTGACGACTGAATGGATTTGAACCCGTTGAGGTTCATTGCTTCAGCCCCCGCCTTCCCCATTTCACCACGCAACGGCGCGTTCAGACTTGGTCTGCGCCGAAGCAAGAAATGTACAACGCGCTGCAGCATCGCCCCAAATGACAGTTTATTTCCGGCTATTACAACCCTAAAGCAGTTCGCCGCGCAGGAGGCCTCCCGCGCGGCGAATTCTTCAGGTGAAAGAAAGCGCTTAGGTCGCTTGGCGGCGCAGGAAAGCCGGGATTTCGAGCTGATCTTCCTCATCCTGCTGGCTGAGGATCGTGCTCGCC
>JBAQHC010000450.1:0-1794 GCA_049288095.1 Alphaproteobacteria bacterium
GTGGAGCGCATGAGTAAATAGCTCCGTGGTTAGAACGAGAATTGCCAGTGCATCGTTTTCACTTTGGCCCTTCGAGAAAGCAACAATCGTGTCGGAGAACGTAAAAGCACGAATTTGATCGCTAATCATTTCATTCGTATCCAATCGCTGGATATCGAGCGGCATTCTTTCTTCCAATGCGATACGCAAAGCGGAGAGCTTCTCCCAGGCGAAGTCAGGGTTGTGCTTTGTAAGTGCTCTCATTCCTAGCATGTCAAAGTGTGCTACGAATCGATTGTCCTTGTGGTCGTCCATTGCTTCGGCCCCAGACCCCTAACTTATTTATTGAGCTGGTTGCTTGTTTTCTCCGTTATAATCTTTACACTTACACCTTGAAAAAATCTTCTGTACTTAGCTCTCACCCGAGTAAAGGGGCTACTCTTTAGATTTCTTAAAATTTCTTGCCCAGATTTGTATAGGATCTTTAGTCAGTTCAAATAACTCTAGGCACGATGGATATTTTTCCAAGAGAGTAATGGCCCTTTCAAGGCAAGGGTTCTCCATATACTGATCTATCGCATCCATAAATTCTTTCTTCGCAAGATACTGACCTCCTTCTGATTCTGCTTTTTTTGCTGCTTCTCGAAATGTATATGCTATGTTTTCTGCGACAGCCTGAAAGTCAACTCCTTCTAGTCTAGCCATGAGTTCTTGTCTACTAATTGTTTTCTTACCGCCTAAAATTTTGTTGAAGAATAGCATAATAACCCCTTCTTGTTATCTCTTGTGCGCGAGCACCAAACATATGCTCGGCTGATTAGGGCATAATATGTGCCGCCAGAATCAATTGTAGCGAATCCTTTTAACGCTCAAAATTAGCCGGCGCTTGAAAGCTCTTGGCTGGACCGCTTCGTTACGCTTCGCGCCAAAGGTCATTAACCTTTAGCTGCCGGATACCGCTTGACATGATCTCAAATATTGTGTCTCCGGATTCTACGTATATGACGTCAAAAACTATCTCGTCAGACCAGTAATTTTTCAACTTGTCTGCACAATGAGCCGCTAGTTTGTCATGATGGAGGGGTGGTACTGGCATATTTTCGTAGATGAGAAGGATGTTCCGAGGATATTTGTCAAAATCGGGCTCTCGAAGCTTCCCGGTCTTTGACTCGACCTTGGAACGAATTGCCTCTGCGAGTTCGCGTTCGGCAGCATCCCCTTCTAGTGGCGGACCCATAAACTCATCCTGACTAATGATTTGTCTGATCTCAGCGGGGCTTTTCTCCTCACCATACTTGAAGAGCGTGACGTCAAGAAGGGCATCGGGGTTTTCCTCTTCAGCAGCCGCCACCGTATGTGCAAAGGCTTCGGGTATTGCCTCGGTAATTTCGACTCCCCATGCTTTCTGGCCTAGGCAAACCTGGAAATCAGGCCTCTCGCGCTTGCTTGCACGTAGCGGGAACGAAAGCTGTGATGCCCTATTAAGGGTACTCAGCCAACGACAAATGGATGAGCGCTCGAAATCCTCCTTCGTTCGCTTTGGTCCCGTGGGTGGTTTTTGTCCCCTGGGTGGCACCGTAATATCTATTGCTCGGAGGACCGACTCCAATTCATTGCTACTATTAGCATTTATGTCGTCCATTTAATGTTCTTTCCGGCACTTATTTTTTATACTTCTTTTATATTTTCCTAAAATTTTAAGTCACTAAGGGCCTCTTCTTACTCTGAAAACATAATTTAAGAATGAATTATTGAAATTCGTCTGGAGTTACCTCCCATTATCAATTTCTGACCGTAGTATACACCGTTTTCAAA
>JBAQHC010000451.1:0-2093 GCA_049288095.1 Alphaproteobacteria bacterium
GGGGGAGATTTCGATGAACATCAATCGCCGTTCTTTGCTTATTTCGGCCGCTGCGACAGCGGTTGCGGGCGCGGTGCCGCGTCTGGCGTTTGCAGCAGCGGCAGATGGGCCGCCGGTCGCGCGTATCGAGCCCGTCAGTGAAACGCTCTTTGGAGTCACGTGGACCGATCCTTATCGCTGGATGGAAAATCCAAACGACAAGGATTGGCTGCCCTTCATGAAGGGGCAGTCCGAATACACTGACCGCGTGCTCGCGAAAATTCCGGGCCGCGATGCGCTGCGCAAGCGTGTCGCTGAGCTTTCGGGAGATTTGGAAGTCTTGGGCGCAGTTAGCGTCGGCGGGCCTTACACATTTATCCAAAAGCGGCCGGCAGGCGCCAACAATTATCAGATCTATGTGCGTGAGGGAAACGGCGCGCTCAGGCTGCTTATCGATCCTGAAGCGCGTACAAAGGGCGATGTGCATTACGCTATCAGCTATTGGGCTAGCTCGCCCGACGGCAAATATGTCGCCTACGGAATGTCGCCTTCAGGCTCGGAAGACGCGGTTATGGAAATTATCGAAACCGCAACCGGCAAAGTTTTGCCGGAGCGGATCGACCGTACGGAGAATGGCAGCCCGAGCTGGCTGCCGGATGGAAAATCATTTTTCTACAACCGGCTAGCCGAGACAGGAAAGAAAGGCACGACCGATCGTTTCAAGAATAGCGTCGCATGGCTCCACAAGGTCGGCACCGACCCGAAGAAGGACGTGAAGGTTCTGGGCCATGACATGTTCCCAGATGTGCCGGTGAAGGACATCGACTTTCCGATCGTATTTTCGCAAACCAACTCGAAGTATGTGATCGGAGCACTGTTTGCGGGCGTTCAGCCGGAGCTTGAGCTATTCGTCAACACGATTGAGGCGGCTGCCAAAGGCAAGGGCGGTTGGAAGCGGATCTGCTCAGCTGCCGACAAGATCACGAATCTCACTCTCTCCGGCGATGACATCTATCTTCTGACCTATGCGGGTGCTCCGCACTACAAGTTGCTGCATGTGAAGGCGGATAATCCTGCCGTTGCGAACGCCAAGGAAGTCGTGCCCGAGAGCAAGAGCGTCATCCAAAACGTCTACGCCGCGAAAGATGGCGTTTATATGCAGGCGCTTGATGGCGGCGTCGGGCGCGTATTCAAGCTCGGCGCCGATGGCAAAGTCGGCGAGATCGCTTTGCCTTTTGAAGGCTCTGTCGGAAGCGGCTACGCCGATGTCGATCACGATGGAATGTGGGCGGAGATACAGAGCTGGGTGATACCGGCGCAGCTCGTTCAAATCGATGCGGCCGGCAAGGTCACCGACACCGGTCTTATCGCCAAGCCGACAATGGACATCTCGCCTTACGAGTCGACGCGCATTTTCGCGACCGCCAAAGACGGTACGAAGGTTCCTATTTCGGTGGTTTATCGCAAAGGCTTTAAGAAGAACGGGAAGGCTCCGGCGCTTGTCTTTGCCTATGGCGCCTATGGCATCACGCAAGATCCGACATTCGCGCCACGCTACATAACTCTTCTTGAGCAGGGCGGTGTGTGGGCTATCGCAGGCCTGCGCGGCGGCGGCGAATATGGCCGCGACTGGTATGAAGCCGGTAAGGGGCCGACAAAGCCAAACACTTGGAACGATCTCATCGCCTGCTGCGAAAAATTGATTGCAGATGGCTGGACCAGCAAAAAGACAATCTCGATTGACGGCGGTTCGGCCGGCGGCATTCCAATGGGCCGCTGCTTGACCGAGCGGCCGGATTTGTTTGCAGTCGTGTTCGATCAGGTGCCGGCTTCGAACATGCTACGCATGGAGTTCGGACAAAATGGTCCGCCGAACATTCCGGAGTTCGGCACGGTGAAGACCGAAGCCGGTTTCAAGCAGCTCTACGAGATGGACTCCTATGTCCACATCAAAGACGGCACGAGATATCCCGCCGTGATGCTCACAACCGGTATCCAGGACCCGCGCGTGGATCCCTGGCAGGCCGCAAAGATGGCCGCGCGCCTTCAAAAGGCGAACGCTTCGGGAAAGCCCATCTTGCTGCGGATCGACTTTGAGGCTGGACACGGTATTG
>JBAQHC010000452.1:0-2160 GCA_049288095.1 Alphaproteobacteria bacterium
GGCCAAGCGCCGCCGAGTGGGCGCGCCTCGAGCGCTCCGTGGGCGGGCACTTGATCGAAGGCACACCGCTCTTCAGCGCCTGCGAAGCCGATCGAACCAGCGCTGCCTGCGCTGATGTGATCGCGAACGTCAAAAATCCGTTCTTCATCGGCGATCAGAACGGGGGCACGGAGCTGTGTGGCTGGCTCGATGCCTGGACGCCGCGGCCAAGCGCCTACGTCGTTGCAGCGCGGACGACTGGCGATGTGGTTGCGGCGGTCAATTTCGCGCGCGATCACAACCTTCGTCTGGTGGTCAAGGGTGCGGGGCATTCCTATCAGGGAACATCGAATGCACCTGACTCACTTCTTGTCTGGACGCGGTGGATGAATTCCGTGACCGTTCACGACGCATTCGTGCCGAAAGGTGCCGATCCAGAGAACGGCATGCCTGCGGTTTCGGCTGAGGCCGGTGCAGTCTGGATGGATCTCTACGATGCCGTGACGACGAAAGCCGGGCGTTATGTGCAGGGGGGCGGCTGTGCGGATGTCGGTGTTGCCGGTCTCATCCAAAGCGGAGGCTTCGGCGTCTACTCAAAAGGCTTCGGCACGGCTGCGGCGAGTCTCCTGGAAGCAGAGATCGTCACGGCCGACGGCAAAGTTCGAGTCGTCAACACCAATGATGATCCCGATCTGTTTTGGGCGATTAAAGGCGGTGGCGGAGGAAGCTGGGGCGTTGTCACGCGGCTTACGTTGCGCACGCATGATCTTCCGCCTTTCTTCGGCGGTAGCTGGGGCAAGATCGAGGCGCGCTCAGACACCGCCTATCACAAGTTGATCGCTCGCTTTTTCGATTTCTATCAGAACAGCCTTCTCAATCCGCATTGGGGCGAACAGGTCTTCTTTGGCCCGGGCAATCGTATCGAACTATCGATGGCGTGCGTGGGCCTGACACGCCATGAGGTAAAGGCTGTGTGGCAGCCATTCTTCGAGTGGGTCGATGCCGCTCCGCAGGATTATCGGGTCACTACGCCGCTCGGCGCGGGAGTCTGGCCCTCGCGCAATCAATGGAACCTTGCTGTCAACAAGGATATCGTTCCCGATCCACGCCCAGGTGCGCCTTCTCATCACGGCTGGTGGCGAGACGATCAAGGCGAGGCCGGTGCGTTCATTTATGGCTACGACTCACTTTGGCTGCCGAAGTCACTTTTGGGAACATCAGAGCTTGTCGATGCGATGCTGACCGCAAGCCGGTTTAAGATGGTTCGCTGCTTCTTCAACAAAGGTCTTGCCGGTGCGCCCTCAGACGCCATTGCTGCCACGCTCAAGACCGCAACAAATCCGAAGGTCACGGAGGCCTTTGCGCTCGCCATTATTGCCGATGGCAATGAGCGGCCCGCATATCCCGGCCAGCCTGGGGCACACGTCGATCTGGACAGTGCGCGCAAGGATGCGCGTGCGATCGATGCGGCGATAGAGCCGCTGCGAAAGATCGCGCCCAGGTCCGGTTCCTATGTGTCCGAGAGCAACTATTTCAACGCGCGTTGGCAGGATGAGTTCTGGGGCGCTAATTATCCAAGGCTCAAGGTCGTGAAGGCCAAATACGACCCGGATGGACTGTTTTTCGTTCATCACGGCGTCGGCAGCGAGGAGTGGAGTCCCGATGGTTTCACGCGACTCAAAGGATAGGTGATCTTGGCTCGGCAGCTGGCAACGATTGGCTACGAGCAAGCAACGCAGGCGGCCGTCATCGACAAGCTGAAAGCCGCGGGCGTTGAGGTGTTGATCGATGTGCGCGCGGTTGCGGCCTCCCGGCGCGCGGGATTCTCCAAGACCATTTTAGCCAACAGCCTGGCCGAGCACGGCATCGATTATGTGCATTTGCGCGCGCTCGGCACGCCCAAGGCCGGGCGCGAGGCTGCGCATCATGGCCGCATCAAAGAGATGCACGCGATCTACAAGAAACATCTCAAGGAACCGGAGGCGCAGCTTGCGCTCGCCGAGGCGGGCGAGATCGCGAGCAAACGCAAGGCGGCGCTTCTGTGCCTTGAAGCCGATCATGCGCGCTGCCATCGCTCGATCATCGCGGACCGACTCGCGAAATCGCACGGGTTTAAGATCGACAATTTGTGAACCCTCTCCCTTGGGAGAGGGCAGGGTGAGGGGACGTTGTCGATCTCCC